>JAAZAH010000043.1 GCA_012514415.1 Sandaracinaceae bacterium | reverse complement strand
TCGAGTTGATCACCTCGACCTCGAGCTCATCAAGGATCGGCCTCACCTTCGCCTTCGGCGCGCCGATCGCCGCGTGAACAATCGAGACCGTCACCGCCGCCGCCCCTGGCCACTGCATCGAGTTCGTCGCGTCATAAAGCGTCCAGCCCTGGTCGACGAGCGCCTTTAGCCCCGTATTCCGCGTATCGCCTTGGGCGATCGTATTCGTCGCGACGAGCCCTAGCGCGCCATGTTTGCCCATCAGCACCGCCGCGCGCCGAAAGAAATGCGCCGATAAATCAGCGTTCCCATGCGCTCCCTCATGGAGCGCCTTCAGCCACTCAAGATAGCCATCGCCATTCGACGCCGTGATCGCGTTCTTCCCCGCAAAAGGCGGATTCCCCACAAACGCGTCCATCATGGCCGCGCCGTTCACCTCTCCGCCATCGAGCGGATCGGGGCGCTCCATATAAAACACCTCGGGGAACTCCAGCATCCAATGAAAGGGCGCGTGCTCTCGCCTTATCACCTCGGCCAGCGCGCGGAGCTCATCCCCCGCGCTCTCATCCTCTTCGAGTATCCAGCGCTCGGCAAGACGCAGCCGGCGCTCGCGCTCGCGCTCCCTATCCTTTGGCTTCGCCTCGGCAAAGAACGCCCCAACGCACGCATCGGCCAGCACCCGCACGCGCTCCGAGTCCTCTTCGGCAAAGGTCAATAGCCGCCGCTTCTCCTCTTGCGCCTCGTCATCGTCCCGATCGGCGAGCGCTAGGATCTCGCCCCGATAATCAAGCGCCGCATCAAGCGCCTCGCCCAGCACGCGCTCCACAAAGCTCAGCTGCTCGGGCGCGCCCTTGCGCCCCTTGCCCGCGCCCTTGCTAGTATTTTGGCCCGCCGCCCAATCAAACGCGCGGATCTCCTCAAAGCCCAGCCCAACGAGCGAGTCGCCATGCCTTAGCGCATGATCCACAAACGTAAACGGGAGCTCGCGGTTCAGCGTAATCAGCCAAAGCGAGAGCTTCGCGAGCTCGACCGCCGACGCGTTCTTATCGACGCCATAGAGGCAGCGCTGCGCCACCAGCCGGCGAGCGTGAAGCTCGGCGTCATCATGCCGCTCGGCGATGGCCGAAAACTCCCCCGTCCGCCTCCAGGCGCGCGTGAGCTCATCGGCGAGCTGACGGCAGACCTCCACCAAGAACGCCCCCGAGCCCATCGCGGGATCGCAGATCTTAAGCGAGAGGATCTGCTCCGGCGTCGGCGCCTTACCTAAGCACGCGATGATCGGCTCGAGCGTGCGCGAGACGACCTTCTGGGTGAGCGCGCGCGGCGTATAATGGCTGCCCGTGCGGCGGCGCTCATCGCCCGGCTGAAGCACAAGCCGCCCCGCCTCGGCCCGGTGGCGGTGGCTCTCGGCGCGCTTCCCCGAATAGAGCGGCTCAAGCGCCTCGGCAAGCGCCTCGACATCGCCCGGCGCCTCTTGCCGCGAGGTTTTGAGCGCCTCTTCAAAGCGCCTTATCTGCGGCGGAGTCAAAAGCACGCGCTCCCGAAGCTCGCGCTTTAAATCGGCGGGCTTCATCCCGAGGAGCGGCTCAAGCTCGACCCAGACCCGCGCTTTCCCAAGGCGCACGGCGGGGCCCTCGGCGCGCATCACGCGATAGCCCATCAGCGATTCATAGATCGAGCCGATCTGCTCCACATCAAGCGCGCGATAGCTGAGCCGCTGCCCCTCAAAGACGATCAGCCGATCGAGCACCCGAAAGAGCGTCCCATCATCGACGCTCGGCGGGCGCATCTCGGCCCGCCGCTCGGCGAGGTTCACCGGCATCGTCTCGCCGGGGAAGCCTCCCTCCAAAAACGGAAAGGCGTTCGGATCAAAGAGCTTTCCGCGGCGCGGCGGGAGCTTCAAGTCGCCATGCGAGACGCCGAGATAGATCGCCCGAAAGAGCGCGAGCAGCCGCCCATAGGCGCCAAAGCGGTGGTGCATCGACTCGGGATGCGCGCCCTCATCCTCGCGGAGGCTCTCATAGAGCCCGAGCACGCTGAGATGCTGCGCATAGAGCGGATGATCGACCGGCAAAAGCCCCTGATCCTCGGCGTAGAGCAAAAAGACGAGCCGGAGGATCACGCTGAGCACGCCCTGGTAGACGTACTCCTCATCGTGCGCGAGCGCCTCCCTCAGCCAATCCGGCCGATCGCCCGACGAGTCGCGCTCGGAGGCGCGCTCAAAGCCCTCGAGGAGGATCTCGACCGCCTCAAAGACCTGCTCGGCGAGCGCCTCCGTGACATTCGCTTGGCGCCGGCGGCTCTCATGAAGGAGCCCCTCGAGCGTATATTCAAGCGCGGCGCCGTAGGTGCGCTCGGCGCCAAGCAGCAGCTCGAGCGCGGCGAGGATCGGCCGCCCCGCGGGCTCAAGGAGCTCGTGAAAGCGGAAGGTGAGGTGCCCGCTCGATTCGCCCTTCGGCGCAAAGACAAGGCGCAGCTCGCGGCGGTTGGTGAGGAGCCCGATGGGGATCTCGCTCTCCCGGAGGAGGCGCTCGAACTTCGCCGTCGGCGGATAGCTCCAGCTCCCCGTCTCGGTCTCGGGCTTATCGAGCGAGAGATGAGGCGCGCGATCGCTCCCCGCGTCATCGCTCAAATCCCAAACGAGCGCAAAGATATCTTCGCGTGAGGGCGCGCCATTGGGCCCAGAGGACGCTTGTGCGCCCGAGGGCTCGCGCGCGATGGCGAAGCTTGGGCAGATCTCCTGCCGCCCCTCGACCGCATAAAACGAGATCTCTTTTGGAAGCGCCTCACGCGCGATGAGCATCTCGGGGCGATCGTAGCCAAGAAAGCCCGTGAAAAATTCGCGAACATCCCGGAGCCCGGGTCCAGCCGGATGCTCGTCGATATGCTCGCGGAGCG
>JAAZAH010000367.1 GCA_012514415.1 Sandaracinaceae bacterium | reverse complement strand
TCGCAAATTCCGCGGCGACAAAAAGGGCGGTCAGCAAGATCAGACCCAGCGTGATGAGGACCGGGATCATCCTTCGGCCTCCTCACCTTCGGATGTCTCGGCGTCGCTGACGCCATTTGGATGGAGTTCAACCCACGCCACCGACGTGGGGTTCATCGCGATGACTTTCAGCGTGTAGTTGCCTTCGACGAACGATTCACCTGGGGTCGGAAGGTGTCCAAGGCGCTCGTTCGCGAGGCCGCCGACGGTCGTAGCAAACTCACACTCCGGCTCGCCGAGCCACTCTCGCGCATCGTCGAGTGGCATCACGCCGGGGAGACGGATCACGCCGCCTTCGAGGATCTGTGCGCCTGGCTCGTCGGGCTCCATCTCGTCGCTGAGTTCTCCGAAAACCTCCTCCAGCACGTCTTCAATCGTAATGAGCCCCTCGACGCCTCCAAACTCATTCACAACGATCGCCTTTGAAGCGCGCTTTTCTTGCAGCATCCGGACGAGGCGATCGGCCGAGAGGCTCTCGGGGACGAAGGGCATGGGACGAAGGAACTCTTCGAGCGGCGGGAGGCGCTTCTCCTCGGCGTAGATCGCGATCACATCCTTGGTGCTGATCGCACCAAGGATGTCGTCGATTTTTTCGCGGTAGACGGGAAGACGGCTGTACGGACTCTTGCGGAGGATCTGAAGGACCTCTTCCTCGGGTGTCGAGATCTCGATCGCAACCAGGCGGTTTCGAGGAATCATCAGCTTGCGCACCGGCTGCGAAGATAGTTTCAGCCCTCGCTCAAGACGTTGATGAAGCTCTTCGCTCACCGTCCCCCCGCGGCGCGATTCGGCGAGGAGGTATTCGATCTCGCCTGGCGTATGGATATGCCCGTGCTTCGTCGCGCGGATGCCGAACGGGCGGAGTAAGAGAAGCGCCGTCCCGTTGGTCATCCAAACAGGGAGACGGTAGAGCGAAGCCGAGAGGCGCGTCGGGAGATAGGTAAAGAGTGCGGTCTTTGTCGGCTCTTCAAGGGCGATCGTTTTGGGGACAAGCTCGCCAAAGACGACCTGAAGCGTCGTGAGACCGATAAGAACGATGAGCGCGGCGGCGCTATATGAGGCGACCTCGCTCAGGCCATAATTCGCCGCGAGGCGCGGTGCGAGGTCCACCGAGAGGGTCGCTTGCGCGTAGGCGCCCGAGATAAGTCCGGCGAGCGTGATGCCGATCTGGCACGCCGCAATATAGCGATCGAGCGAGGGACCATCTTCGAGCACATCGAGGAGCCCCTGCGCCGTCTTACTTCCTTCGCGCGCGAGTTGATCGATTTCACTTCGCCGAACAGCGACAGCCGAAAACTCCGCGGCGACATAAAGCGCGTTCAAGACCGTGAGGAACGCGATGACCAACCATGGGAGGAGCATCAGGCGTTCGCTAGCATTGGGTCGCGATGATTCATCGGAATCTCGTTTAGACCATAAGCCGAAATCGGCCAGATTTCATCCTGAGGATAACAAAAGGAAACGCAGGCGTAGAAGAGTGGTGCAGCGGAGTGTTCATCCGATCGGACCAGCTGCGCGCCGCCGGAGCCAGACCAAGGCGAGTCCCCCAAGGATGGGGAGAAAAAGCGAGGCGGTTCCGCGCAGATCGACGGCCGCGCAGAGGGAATCAAACGCGTGATGTGGCGCTTTCGGCCCAAAACATTCGGGCTCGCTCACCGTCCGGCGGAGAAGAGCATCCTCGACGATGAGGACGAAACAGGATTCTCCGTCGGCTTCAGCCTCTGTCAGGATCGCGCCGATGGTCTGCGTCTCCCCAGCGAAGACCGTCTGTGAGGCGCGGGCGATGAGCCGCGGCGCTTCAAGTTCAGGCCCACGCGTTCGGTAGAGGAGATATTCGAGGCTCGAGATCGACGTGTCGTCGTCCGCGGTTTCGAAGACCAACCCGATGCGAATGAGACCGCTCTCCACCTCGAGCCCGCCTTCGTCTTCGTCCACCTCCGGCCGAGGACCAAGCTCGCTCCCGCAGCGCGTCTCGCTCCTCTGGGCTTCGGTGCGCACGATGATCGGCGCAGTAGGAGCGCTCTCATCGATCCGGTCGGTCGTGACGAAGCTCGCTTCAAAGTCCCCATCCACACCAGAGAAGATGGCGCGATATTCACTCGATGGATCGAGCGCTTCGCGCGGGATGAAATAGAGCATCCGCGACGAGGCGCGCACAACCTCGCCTTCAACCGGCTCACCACCTGCATCGTAGAGCGCGATCTCGCCTCCGTATTCGTCGAGATAGCCGGTGGGGTAGCGGCCACGGATAAGCACGTTCGTCGGAATATCGCGAGCGCCCGAGATGGGAATCGTCGACTCGACGCCGAGGCGGGGCGCGCGGCACTCTTCGGCCTGCGCCTCCCCGAACGCCGGGAGCGCCATCATCACCCCAAGGGCGAACCCGAGCTGGAGCCAAAAACTCATGCGAACCAATTGAGTATGCCTGCTACGAGAGACGATCGCACTCCCCAAAACAAGCTTCCCCGGTTGAGTCTCGGCCGAACGCACGAGCGGAGGGCTCGATTGGAGTCGCGTTCGCGCTTCTCTGGACAAGCCTCAAAAATGTTCAGTACAGCCCATAAAAATAGGCCAAAAACTTCGCCGGAGGGGCATCGGCTGTTAGCTTCGCCGGCGTGATCGAGAGGCTCACCACGCTCTTGTTCTGCGCGCTGGTTTTCGCGTCGCCTTTCTTCGCTTCGGCGTGGACGGAGACGTGGATCGAATCGGCCGGCGCCGTCGTGGATGCACGCGAAGAAGGCAGCGCACGGGTTAGCCTCCACGTGGATCTGCGCATTCGCGGCGGGTGGCTCACGGGGCTTGAGCTTACCGGCCTCGATCCAGATTTATCGCTGCTCGAAAGCGCCCGCGCCGTACTGATCGGCGAAGACGGGCGGCGCTATTTCCCGAGCGTCGAAGTGATGGGCTCTGGGGTCGTCTGGCTCCGCTTCAATCGACCGAACGCGCCGCGGCGAGGTCGGTATCGAGCCGAGCTTCATTACGAAAGCCCTCTCGCCGGACCGCGAACGCTCGATGGCAGGAGAGGCATCGAATTTACGCTTCCGGGTTTCGTCGACGATCTCGAGGGCGCCGAAATTCGCATCATCGCCCCGCCCGAAGCGAGCCTCCCGCGCGATTTCGATCCGCGCGCCATCGTCCGGCATCACATCGAAGATCGAGACGGCGAGAAGATTTTCTCCTTCCGCCGCATTCAACTCCCCCGCGGACGAAGCTTTACAGTCAGAGTCGATCTGCCGAGCGAGCGTCCGCCACTCGAGATCGTCGAGGGGCGTTCCTTCGGCTC
>JAAZAH010000366.1 GCA_012514415.1 Sandaracinaceae bacterium | reverse complement strand
TGACCTGGGATGAACTGAAGGCCTACGCGCGAAGCCGCTATACCCTCGCCGACGATGAGGAGGATCTCTTTTCCATCGTATGGGAGTACGAAAATGGACGAAAGCAGGAGATCAAGGTCTCACGCTTTCAGCTCCTCGATCGCGATTTCATCGAGTTCAACTCCGCCGTTTGCTCGCTTGAGAGCCTCGATCCCGTGGACGCTCTTCAGCGAAACGTGGACTTCGGCCTCGGGATGCTCGCCCTCCGGGGTGAGACCTATGTCGTCCGCCATACGGCGCTCCTCGATACGCTTGACCTCGAGGAATTCGAGCTTCCGCTGCGTCTCATCGCGAGCTCGGCCGATATTCTCGAGGCGGAGCTTACGGGCGAGGACGATTTCTGAGCGGCGATCGAAAAAACTACACCGACGCGATCGACTTCCCCGAGGAGATCGTCTATCGGCCGATCGGGATCGCGCATACGCCCTATAAGGAGCGCTTCGGGACCCCGCAGCAGGCGAGCGTCGGCGACGAGGCGGGAGAATTCTCGATCGAGATCTTTCGCGAGGTTCTCCCCGTCGAAGCGCTCGCCGATCTCGAGGGGATCGAGCGCATCTGGATCCTCGCGCACCTTCATCTCAACCGCGGCTTCAACGCGAAGGTGATCCCTCCCCGCGGCCCGAAGATCAAGCGCGGGCTCCTCGCGACACGCGCGCCGCATCGACCGAACCCCATCGGGCTTTCGGCCGTTCGGCTCCTCTCCATCGAGAAGAACCGTCTTTATCTCGGCGCATGCGATCTCATCGACGGAACGCCCATCCTCGACATCAAGCCTTATATCCCCTACGCGGACGCATTCCCAGACTCGATGGCAGGATGGATCGACGAGCTCGATCCCTCGCTACCGCAGCGGAGTCGCAAGTTGCGTAAACCGGGTGGAGCGCCCAAATAGGAGAGCATGGACGCGATCATCACAAGTCTTGCCTTCGCATTCCTCACTCTTTTTGCGTCGCCCGCCGAAGCCGGAAGCCCGTTTGAGCTCGGCTCCATCCGCTCTGCCAATCCGATGAGCGATGCAAACGAATGGGAGACCGAAGGGATCATCCGCCGCATCGAAAAGGAACGCTCGATGATCACCATCACCCACGAAGAGATCCCGGGCTATATGCGGAAGATGACCATGCCCTTTTGGATCGAGGATCCCAAACTCTTCGAGGGGCTCGAGGTGGACGATGAGGTCTCTTTCCGTTTCCGCCGCGGCGATAAAGGGAAGCATTTTATCATCCGCATCTCGAAGAAACCGAAGCGCTCTTCGAAATAAGGCTCAGACGCGCGCGGGGATGTATTCAGCGACGCTCTCGACCGGATGAAGCGTCTCGTAGATCCGCGCCGAGGCGACCCTTACACGCTCGTCGTCGAGCTCGCTGGCGGCGAACCGGTAGAGCCATTCGGCGAGGCGCTCGCTCGTCGGGCTGAAGGGGAAGACGACCACCTTCATGCCGCCCGGATATTCGGTACGAGCGCGGTTGAGAGTGAGCTCGACGCGTGAATCGCCCAGCTCCTCGGGCAGACCTGAGCGGCTATCGAGGAGCTTTCGACCCAGAAGGGCGAGTTCCTCGTGAACTTCGCCGTAGGTGAGCTCGCCAATGGCGAGTGCGTGGTCGAGAAGCGCGTAACAAGGATCGAGGACGCGCTTTTTGAGGTGCGAAAAGTCGATAACGAAGCCGTGCTCCGACAGCTCGCTCGCTTCGACGAGCACCTCGAACTTCCAAGTATGCCCATGCAGATTGATGCACGCGCCTTCATGGCCACGGATGTGGTGGGCGAAGTGGATATCGACGCTTCGATGGATACGATAAATACCAGACACGCTAGGAGATATGCAGGATGGGGCGGGTGTTCACAAGCGCACGCGCCCCGAGCGATCGTGGATTCGCGGCTCAGGCGCTCTCGAGTGCATCGTCAAGAAGCTCCTCTCGAGCCCAGAGCGGCAAGGTGATCTCCGAGACAAAACGGAACTCCTCTTCGCTTAGCTCGCTTCCTTCGCCCAGCTCAAGACCCTGCCGTTCGAACGCGGGCTCCTGCTCGCTCATCTGCGGAAGGACCTCTTCTTCGACGTAGCTCGCGGGCCGAAGGCTTAGCCGCTCGCCCCAGATCTCGAGTCCTTCGCATTCACGGAGAGCCCGCATCGCGCAGTCGCTTGAAGCGTAGATCACCTCGCCATAACCAAGCGAACGGCCGTCCTCCTCGTCGACGAAGAGCCTCACATCTTCGATGCAGCCATAAGCGTCGAAAAGATCGTAGAGGTGGTCTTCGGTCAGATCGGCGTGGAGCCCCGAGACGATGATGACACGCGATTTCATTGGATACCCCCTCTGCGTCTACAGTTTCGCGCAATGTGCGCTGGCCTATGATCTGATCCTAGGCCGACTGTTCGGGAGAGGGAGTGTCCAAAGATAGGGAGCGTTCAGAGCTCGAAATCGCCCTCTTCGAGAATCTCTGTGATGCGGTAAAGGAAGCCGTTGGCGTGGACTCCGTCGATGATGCGGTGATCGTAGGTGAGGGCCATCATCATGACGGGATGAATCGCCATCAGGTCTTCGCCGTCCTTTTCGACGACGACGACGCGCTTTTTGATCGTGCCGATACGGAGGATGCCGACGTTCGGTTGGCTGATGATCGCCCCGCCGACGAGGTTTCCGCGCAGGCCAGGGTTCGAGACGGTGAACGTCTTATTGGCGAGATCGTCCGGCGTGAGCTTCCCACTCCTCGCTTTATCGGCGAGATCCGTGACCGCTCGCGCAAGGCCCCGGACGGTGAGCTCATCGGCGTTTTTGATGACAGGAACGACGAGCCCCTCGGGCGTATCGACCGCGACGCCAAGGTTCACATCGCGGAGCTTCACATAGGCATCATCGAGCACGCGCGCGTTGAGTTCGGGGAACTCCCGGAGGGCGCGCGCCGTCGCGGCGAGCACGAAGGAAAGAAAGCTCAGCGAGACCCCTTCCTTCTTGTACTGATTCTTGAACTTATCACGAAGCCGCGCCGTCTTATCGAGATCGCATTCCGCGAAGGTCACGACATCCGGCGAGGTCTGCTTCGAGTAGACCATATGGTCGGCGATGATGCGGCGCCGCCGAGAGAACGGGATGATCTCATCGCCCGGAGCGGGTCGGTAGGGCGGTACGCGAAAAGCGCTCGGGCGGCCGGACGGCATCGGAAGCGAGGTGGGCAGCTCGCTTGCGGGACTCGAAACGGTGCGGCTCTTGGGCGGCTCTTGGGCGGGACTGGCCTTGGCGCTTTCACTGGCGCGCTGCACGTCCTCTTTGGTGATGCGGCCGGCGGCTCCCGTCCCCTTGACCGAGCTCAAATCGACGCCGCTTTCGCGCGCGAGCTGGCGAACCGAGGGTGAAGGCGGCGGCGCACCCTTCGAGACCTCTTCTGCGCTCGCGGAGGCCTCCGCTGTTTCGCTGGGCTCTTTCTCCGAAGGCCCGCTCGAGACCTCGGAGCCGGCGCCTTCGGCGATCTCGCAGAGCAGTCCGCCCACCTCGACGATATCATCGACCTTCGCGGCTATTTTGGTGATCACCCCAGCCACGGGTGAAGGGATCTCGCTGTCGGCCTTATCGGTCAGGATCTCGACAATCGGCTGATCCTTTTCGACTCGATCGCCCTCATTCACCAGCCACTTGCCGACGGTCCCTTCAACCACGCTCTCGCCGAGCTGGGGCATCGTCACTTTGGTGCTCACGCGGACCTCCAAAACTCTCACGGCGCTTGAACGCCGGATCAAAATTGAACTTGTTCAAACATACACGATGAAGGGCGAGGTGGCAGGCTTTTGAACGAAATCGTCGAAATCGGAGCATCCGTGGCGCCGCCATCGAGGGATCGTTTGTCTGGTGTGGCGCGCAGGTGTTTTTGTGCGCTGATGCTTTGCGGCTTCGCTCCGAAATCGCTCCGATCGATCGTCCGAAGTGGAGTCGCGAAGAGCGCTTCGTTCCGAGGGGTGACTGAGACCGATTGTCCAAGCGCCTAAGAGCGGGCCTTCCCTCGCCCTGATGCGCTATGCGCGAATCGGGCGCCCCGCCTTAGAGACTCGGCTGAACGAAATCGAGGATCAGCTGCTCGACGCGGCGCCCGGCCGGATCGATCGCGGGCAGCCCTTGGAGGCGTTTCATCGCCTCGACGTAGGCCGGCGTATAGCGGAGGCGCTCAGGGAGGAGGGGGGCGCCCAGGCGGATCGCCGAGAGGCTCGCCTCATAAACGAACCGCTCCTTCGGTCCGAACTTCATCCGGTAGCCCTCGCGAACCTTTTTGGGGAGGAGTCCGGCGGTCATCGTGCGATACCAGCGCATCACGGGGCGTGCCGCGCGTCGCTCGCTAGTGAAAAGAAAGTCCGCCATCTCGCGCGCCGGCTCGCCGACTGCGATCATATTTGAATCGAGCGCGTCGTGATAATACGCTTGGAACGCCGCATAATCCTTCGGAAGCGCGTCCTTCGGCACACCAAAAAGGCGCGCAAAAATCTTCGACTCTTCGTAATAGCGGCTCTTATAATCGTAGCTGAGCTTCCCGACGATCATCTCGTGCGTGACGAGCGCGCTATCGAGGAGCGTGGCGTGCACCCAAAGCAGCGCTTCGACGTCGAGCGCATGATATGCGTCGTCGCGGTGAAAGCGCCCCACGTCTTCGCGGATGAGGCCCTTGATCCCGTCGTGGATATGAAAGACCTTCCGCGCTTGGCTCATGGCGAACTCGAGGTCACCGAAGATGATGCCGTAGACTGCCTCGAAGGTGCGGTGGAAGCGGCCGAGCGGATCGGTCTTGGTGGCGGAGTGCTGATCGACGGCGTGCGCGACGAAAGGATGCGCCGTTTGGAGGAGCGCCGCGCGGCCTCCGGCGAGGAAGACGAAGGCCTCACGACCCATCTCCCAAGAAAGCGAACCGGGCCCGAAGAGTCCTGCGCGTGGATCTTCGCAGTGTCGCGCGAGCTCGGCCATGGTGGCTTCGAAGGAGGTGTAAACGGACGACATGATTGAAACCTCTCTCTCAGAGCGCCCGAATGCGCCGCGATCCCGCTCGAGCACGATCGACCGATCGACTCAAGATAGGATACATCTTGCATAATATCTTAAAGGGTCCCGGCTCGGAAAGTCCCAAAAATCAAAAAAAGAAGAAATCTCCCCGAAAGGGGTTCAGTCGTCCGTTCTTCCTGCCGTTTTACCCCCCATAAAATGAGGGGGATTCTCAATTGATGAAGCCGAGATAAAAAACGCGGGGTTACGGCGCGTTCACATCGGGCTCGCGCCAGCGGACACTTGAGCTTTTGCGGATGCCCTCGTCGAGTTCTCTGCGATGCGCTACCTCGCTGAGCGCAGAGCGAAGCTCGAGGTGGCGGATCAGCGCGCCGACATCGAGGTGGTAGAGAAGCTCGGCGTTCGGGTGGACCTCATCCAGGACGCCCGGTTCGTCGAGCTCGAGGAAGAGGTCGAGGCGGAGCGAATCGATGGAGATCTCGAGCCTCTCCTCGGACACAAAGCCTCGCGCCGTGAACTCCCCGAGGCGCAGAAAAACCGCGCAGTAACGGTTGGCCGGCGGAGAGAATCCGGAATCACTCTCCGCATCGCTCGCGTCTCCAAAGGCGCGCTCTCCTTGGCGAAGAAGATCGAGCGTGGTGTGATGCGCGTACGTGGTCGGAGTGGCTGGCCCTCCGTGGTAGGCGAGGGCTCGGGTGGGGCGCAACATCCCGAGGACCCTGGATACGGCGCCCGGCTCACAGGCGATGAGTTCGACCATCTCGACGCCGAGCACGAGCTCGTCGAGCGTCACCTCGCGTCCCATGGCGTCATCAAGCCCGTTCTCATCGATGGTGATGGAGGCGAGCAGCTCAAGGCGAACCCCTTCGATCTTTGAATGGCAACCCGAGAGAAGGAGCGCGCTCAAGGCGTAAAGGGCGATGAACCCGAGCGCTCGATGGAGCACGTCACCCAAAGAAAGTGTCATGTGCCCCGCTTGGCGGAGCGCGCCACGAAGAAGCTCAGATGTCATAGGTAAAGCCCAACGACGCGGCGACTCCCTCTCGATGCTCGCCGCGAAGGAAATTCAGCGTGGGGATATACACGAAAGCGTGGATGAGGGCTCGGCGGGTCATCGAGGCCACAAAACCCGCCGTCGCGAACGCGATGAAACCACCAGAGTTGGCGACCTCGCCGTAAGATTCACGCGTGACGCCGTCGATGCGCGAGTCGATGCCGGCACGCAATCCGAACCGCGGATGCGCTTGCCATTGAAAAGTCGCGAGGAGCCGCGCGCTCGGACCGGCGAGCGAGCCCTCAAAACCAGGCGTGCTGATCTTCAGCGTCGCGATGGTATGGAGCGAGAAGGGATTTTTGAAGAGATCGTATCCAAGACCGATCGTGGGATCCCACGAACCTGTCCCGGGCTGGACTTCGAGCGGGAGACGCTGACCGTGCCGGTCGATGCGGGGCGCGGTGGGCATCTCAAGGGCCGCGATCATCGAAAGAAGGTGATTGGGCGAAAATCGGCGATCACGAAAAAGGATGATGCGGGCGCGCAGCTCGGCGTCTCCGAGCGTGACGATCTGCTCGCGCGAAAGGTCGGCGTAGGCGAAATGACGATGGGAGAGCGGAAGGTTAAATGAGAGTACGAGTCGCTCGGTGGCGGACCATGCGGCCGTGAGATCGAGGCGCTGCTCGCGTAGCCGGATCTCATCGAATTGCGGCCGACCGAGGCGATCGCCGCGGGTGCTCGCGCCGAGCGAGAGGCGGACGCGGTTTTTATACGGAGCCTCGGCGCCCATGGTCGTGAGCGTGGGATCGCCGACGCTGCACGTCGGGCACGCGCGTGCGCGCGCGGGCGTAAGAAGCAGCGCGAGAGCGACGAGCACGAGCGAAGAGGCGATCCGCACGCCCCAAAGATGAATCGCGCGCTCGGATGCGGGCATGCGGTAAATTGTCGCAGGTCTGCGCTGCCCTACCTTGCATCGTGAGGGGCGCGCTTTGGGCAAGAGGCTCAGACGCCGGCCTCACGAGCGAACGGGGTATTTGGCGAGCTTTCGCTGGAGCGAGCGGCGATGAATCCCAAGTCGCCGTGCAGCCTCGCTGATATTGCCTTCGACGTCCTGAAGGACGCGTTGGATGTGTTCCCATTCGACGCGCGCGAGGCTCGGCGCTTCGGGCTCACCGTCGAGATCGACCGAGGGGGCCTCGCGATCGCGATGGAAGGCGGCGAGGATCTCGTTTACATCGGCAGGTTTGGTGAGGTAGTGGACGGCGCCGAGGCGTACGGATTCGAGCGCGGTCGCGATGCTGCCATAGCCTGTGAGGACCACGATGCGGGTCCCGGGATCGATCTCGTGGAGCTCGCGAACGACGGAGAGACCGGAGGCGCCCGGCATCCGCAGATCGACCAGGGCATACTCGGGGCTGTCCTCGCGAGCGAGGGCGAGGGCCTCTTCTCCGTCGGCCGCTTCACGCACCTGGAGGCCACGGTCTTTGAGCGCGCGGGCGAGTCGCGAACGAAAGCGCTCATCGTCGTCGACGACGAGGATCGAAGGCGAATGGCCGTCTTTCAACTCATCGGCAAGCGAAGGCATAGCTCTGTACCTTGCCCTTCCGCGCTCCGGATGTCGAGTCGGCCACCGAGCTCGCGCGCGATGGAATCCGTCAGGTAGAGGCCGAGCCCCATCCCTCGATGCGCGGATTTGTGGGTATAAAATGGCTCGGTCGCGCGGGCGAGCGTCTCGGCGTCCATGCCGGGGCCGCGATCTCGGATGGCGATCACCAGCTCGTTGTCCACCGCGCGTGCGTCGATATGGACGTGGTTTTCGGCTTCGATCTCAAAGGCGTTATTGACGATGCTCTCGATGGCTGTGCGAAGCGCGCCGGGCGGGGCGTGGTAGACGATCGGTTCGGTCTCGAGCGTGATGCGCGTGCGGCGCTTTTCGGGCTGAGCTCGGACGATGGCATCGAGGAACTCTCGTAGATTCAGCGCTTCACTCGCTTCGCCTACGCCTTTTCCGGCGCGCTCGGCGAGGGCGTCAAGGATGGAGCGGCTGCGGCGGGTCTCTTCCCGAATGAGGCGCGCATCTTCGAGGAGCTCGGTTTCGCCAAGTCGCTCGGCGCGCGCTTCAAGCTCGCCTGCGACGAGGGCGATGGTGCCGAGCGGCGTCCCAAGCTCATGCGCGGCCCCAGCGCTCAAGGCGCCAAGCATCGCGAGATAATGTGCGCGCTCTTCGCGTTCTTTGGCGCGTGCGAGCTCTCGTTCGCGTGAGCGCAGCGCGAGCGATAGCCGCTGCACGAAATAGGCGACGAGCGAGGCGGTAATGATGAACGCGCCGAACATCCCGTAGAGATGCTGCTCGAATGAAGACGACGCCCCATGACCTTGGTGATGATGGTGATGGCCATGCTCCTGGAGGCCGAGGTCGAGGCCACCAAAAAACAGCGAACCATAGGCGATGGCACAAAGGATCACGATGCCCGCCGTGGCGCGCGGTCCGAGAAGGAGCGCTCCCAGCGTCACATACAGCATATAGGCGGAGCTCATCGGATTTTCGGCGCCGCCCGTCACGTGAAGGAGCGCCGTGATGAGGACGATGTCGGTGGCGAGTGCGCTCAAGACAAAGCGCGACGGCTTGGAGCGCTCAACGAGCCGCGAGGAATAGAAGACGTTCCCCGCCGCCATCAAACCGAGGAGCCCAAGAACAACCCCGATGGCGTTCTCGACGTCGAAGACGAGCCGCGAAACGAGAAGGGCGAGGAGACTCGCGAAAATCACCCCCCAGCGGATGCGGGGAAGATGCGCGAGGACGGCATGGAGCGCGCCGCGATCCTCGATCCCCGCCTCGCTCGTGCGCGCAGTTACGGCGTTCGACATGCGCCTTACCTATCTTCGCGAGGGGTCCGAGTAAAGCAGCGCGCTCAGGCTTCGTTCTCTTTGCCGTAGATGACCTCCGCCATTTGGTACGCGCTTTCCTCAAGGAGCTGAAGCGCTTCGCGAAGGTCGATCGCATCGCCCGTTTCAAGCAGATCGCGAAGGTTTTCAATATCGCCGGCGACCTTCCGGCTGATCTCTTCGTCGATCAGCCCTTCGGCGGCTTCGATCGCCCGCTCGCTCGAATAGATCAACGCCGTCGCTTGGTTCTTCAGTTCAGCGAGCTCTCGCCTCATCGCGTCGCTTTCACGGAGCCGCTCGGCGTCCTCGACGATGCGTTCGATCTGCTCCTCGCTGAGACCGCTTGAAGCCACCACGCGCACGCTTTGTTCGCGGCCCGTTCCGAGATCGCGGGCGGAGACGTGGACGATGCCGTCGGCGTCGATTTCGAACGCGACTTCGATCGCGGGCACTCCACGGGGCGCGGGAGGGATGTCGGTGAGCTCGAAGCGCGCGAGCGTCTCATTGTCCTCGGCCATTTCACGCTCGCCCTGAAGGACGTGAATCGGGACGAAGGTCTGGTTGTCGACGCTCGTAGTGAAGATCTCAGTCGCGCGAGTGGGGATGGTTGTATTGCGTTTGATAAGCGGGGTGAAGATGCCTCCGCCGGTTTCGACCCCGAGACTGAGCGGCGTGACATCGAGCAGCAGGATATCGTCGTTTTGTCCGCTCAGCGCCGAGGCCTGGAGCGCAGCGCCCATCGCGACGACTTCGTCGGGGTTGAAGCTGCGGTTGGGCTTTTTTCCGAAGAACTCTTCGACGATCCGCTGAACGAGCGGCATCCGCGTCTGACCCCCGACGAGCAAGATCTCATCGATATCGCTTGCCTTGAGCTCGGCGTCTGCGAGCGCTTGCTTGACCGGGCCGAGGGTGGCTTCGACGGTCGAGCTCACGAGTGCTTCGAGCTCGATCCGCGTGAACTTCTCTTCGAGATGCTTGGGGCCCGAGGCGTCCATCGCGATGAAGGGGAGCGTGACGTCGGTCTCGATGGCCGAGCTAAGCTCGTGTTTCGCCTGCTCGGCCTGCTCCTTCAGCCGCTGGCGGGCGGTTCGATCGTCAAGAAGGGAGATGCCGTGCTTTTCTTCGAACCGTCGCGAAAGCTCGCTCATAATGGCGCGATCGATGTCTTCGCCGCCCAGATGCGTATCACCTGCGGTCGAAAGCACGGTGCACACGCCGCCGAGCACCTCAAGGATCGTGATATCAAACGTCCCGCCGCCGAGATCGTAGACGGCCACGAGCTTTCGCTCGCCCTCTTTTTCGGCACCGTAGGCGAGCGCGGCTGCCGTGGGCTCATTGATGATACGCTTGACTTCGATCCCAGCGATTTTCCCGGCCGCTTTGGTCGCGGCGCGTTGGGCGTCGTTGAAATAGGCGGGGACGGTGATGACGGCTTCGGTCACTTCCTCGCCGAGATAATCCTCGGCCGAGGCCTTGAGCTCCCTTAGGATCATGGCGCTGATCTCGGGTGGAGAGAGCTTCTCACCACCCAGTTCGACCCACGCGTCGCCATTGTCCGCGCGGACGAGATGATATGCGACCGATCGAGCGTGCTCCTGCGCTTCCTCGCTCTCGAAGCTCACGCCCATCAGGCGCTTGATGGCGAAAACGGTATTCTCTGGGTTCGTCCCGGCCTGGCGCCTCGCGATGTTCCCCACCAGCGGCGAGCCATCTTTCATCGCGACGACACTCGGAGTCGTCCGGCTTCCCTCTTTATTCGGGATGACAACGAGCTCGTCCTTATCGAAGAAGGCGACACAGGAGTTGGTCGTCCCAAGATCAATACCAATCGCGCGTTTCATGCCCCCGCCTCTTACCATAGAACGATGATAAATTGAGTGCTTCAGTCAAATTTGCCGCCGATGGCGCTCGAGCTGCGAAAGAGAAAAAGGAACTCATCGTCTCTGAGAAGTCCGAGCTCTTCGCGCGCGAGCGCCTCGAGCCTCTCGGGATCTGAACGAAGGGCCTCGACCTCGCGCGCCGCCTCGCGCAGCCGCTCGCGGAGCTCGGCATTTCGGCTCTCGATCGCTGCCCGCTCGGCGACGAGCGCTCGATAGCGCGGGAGCGCGTCCTCGTCGACGATTCGCAACATCAGCAGGAGCGTCGTGATCACGAGGAGCGTAAACGGAAAGAGCCAAATTGGGAGGCGAGACTCGTCCATAGGCGGAGTGCGAGCATTGCAGCAGGACGCCTGCGGCGCCAAGTTTTTGAGGTATGACCTGCCCTTGTCGCGCCCCGGTTCGCGACTTATCGTAGCAGTCCATTCGTTTCATGGAGAAATTGCGTTGAGTGAGAATAAAGACGAGATCCACGAGCCCGTTGAGGAGTCCAGCGAGGAGCGCGAGGCGTCCGAGGCTTCCAATGAGGCGAACGAAGCGGATGAGCTGGAGCAGCTTCGAAAGGAGCGAGATGAACTCCGGGAGCGTCTCCTACGCACGGCAGCAGATTTTGAAAATTACCGAAAGCGCGCACGAAAAGACGTCGAGGAGGCGCTTCGAACGGGGAGAGAGGCGGTCGTAAGGGAGCTGCTCCCCATCGTCGACAATCTCTCGCGTGCCGACGAGGCGGCTTCGAGCGCCGAGAGCGTCGAGGCCGTGGCCGAAGGAGTGAAGATGATCCTCCGATCCTTCGACGATGTCTCCGAGCGGATTGGGCTCGAGCGCGTCAAGACCGTCGGCGAGCGCTTCGATCCGGCGGTCCACGAGGCCGTTCAGCAGGTCGAGACCGATGAGGCCGAACCGGGAACCATCATCGCCGAGGCGCTCGCGGGTTATAAGATGGGCCCGCGACTGCTTCGTGCGGCGATGGTCGTGGTGGCCAAAAAGCCTGCGGGCTGACGGCTTTCTTCAATCGGAACGAAGGGCTCGTTTACTTGAGTGGTGGGAGAGCCAAGCGCTTGAGAGGGTGGGCGCGCGAGACGCTCCTCCTCCGGCTCGCCCCAGAGTACCGGCCGATTATTTGCGGTCCGAGCGCCCTCCTGTGTAGAGACAGGGCGCAATGGCCACCCTTGCCCACGCAGCGTATCGCTTTCGGCGGACCCTTCGCTTCGCCTATGGGTATGTTGCGTCCATTGCCGCCCTCCCGCTTCTTCTCCGCAAGAACTTCGCAGGCGAGCTTGGATGGCTTGAGCTGCTCATCGCGGGCGGTGTCGTCGCCGCATTCATCGGCCGGGTGGTGGCGCTTTCACGTGCGCGCGCGCTCGACGAAAAATCCCTTTCCATTGAGATCGAGTTCGGGCTCCTCAGCCTGACGCTCGCCTTTGGCCTTATCCATCATTTTGGTGAGCTTTATCAGCCCGGGCTCTACCTCCTCGTCGCGCTCCTCGCCGCGTTCCTCGAACGCCGCGCGGCGATGCTGCTTATGCTGGTCGCGATCGGCATGGATTATGGATCGCTCGCTCTCAGTGAAGACGCGGGCGATCTTGGGCCGTTCTTCGTGCGCTCGATGTTCACCACGGGGTTTGCGCTCTCAAGCGTCCTTTTCACGCACGTCGAGATCGCACGTATTCGCGCGAGCGGCCGCAGGCTCATCGCCGAGGAGCGGGCTCGTGCGGCCGAGGAGGGCAAACTCCTTCGCAACCTGAGCCCTGCTGCCGAAGCGGAGGGAGATGAGGAGCGCCTTTTCCATGCGAGTGTCGAGGAGGTGCGGCACGCGCTCTATCCGCTCCTTCGTCTCATCAAGGCCTCGCTCGATCTGCATACACTGGCGCTCCTTCGCTACAACGAGGAGCGGCACGAGCTGCGCGTGCGCGAGGCGGCAAGCGATTCGGACGATCTCGCCGAGGGGCCCCTTCAGGCTGGGAGTGGGGTCGTCGGCGCGGTACTCAAACGCTCCGAAAAGATGAGCCTTGCGAACCTCAAGCCCGGCTATCAGGGGCTCGTCTATTATGAAGGGCCTGCGGTGGTGCGCGCGTTTTCCGGTTTCCCCGTGATCGACGAGGGGCGACTGATCGGTGTGCTCGTGGCCGATCGCGTGGTCGATCGGCCGTTCACGGCCGCTGACGAGGCGCTGCTCGCACAGGCGGTCGAGCAAATCCTCCGAACCATCCGAAATGAGCGGCTCCTGCTCTCGCTTGAGCGGAGTAAGCGGCAGCAGAGCACGCTCTTTCAAGCCTCGCGACAGCTCAGCACGGGGAGCTCGTTTGATGAAGTGCTCGCGGGTGGGCTCCGCGCGGTCTCGACCATCGTTCACTACGATTTTGCCGCCTTCACGAGCTACGACGCCGAAACGAAGAAGCATCGCGTCGACCACGTCGCGGGCGATCTCCATCAATCGCTCGTGGGGCTGGAGTTCCGCGACAACAACTCACTGACGGCGATGGCGGTGCAGAACCAACATTATCTTCCCTACCGCGGCCATCACGATCCGGTGACGCACGTCGTCTTTACGAAGCGCGCGAAGCTCAGCGCCGAACTCCGGAGCCTCCTCATTCTGCCTCTCATCTGGAATGAGAAGAGCGTGGGAACGCTGGTGCTCGGCAGTCGAAAGACAAATCAATTCCCTGAGTCCGTCCGCGAGATGCTTCAGGTCATCACCAAGCCCCTGGTCGCATCGCTTCAGAACGCCCATGCGGTGAGGCGCCTGCAGGAGCTTGCGACGACCGATGGCCTCACGGGATGCCTCAATAAGCGCGCCTTCCTCGAGGAGCTTGAAAAGAGCCTCCGCTCCGCCGAGCGCTTTGGCCGCCGTCTCTCGCTCCTCGTCACGGATATCGACCACTTTAAGAGCGTGAACGATACCTACGGGCACGCGACGGGAGATGTGGTGATCAAGGAGCTCGGCGCGGTCCTCACCCGTGTGAAACGAGAGACCGATATCGTCGCGCGCTTTGGCGGCGAAGAGTTCTGCGTCCTCTGCGAAGAGACGGACATCGAGGGCGCGAGGCAACTCGCGGAGCGCGCGAGAGAAGAATTTGCAGCGACGGTCTTTCGTACCGAACATGGCGAACTTCGGTGCACGATAAGCATCGGCGTCGCGACCTTTCCGATCCACGCGCCTTCGGGCGATGCGCTTTTTGAGGCGGCGGATAAGGCGCTCTACGACGCAAAGAACGGCGGGCGCAATCAGGTTTGCGTGGCCTAGTCGTCTCCGCTCCAAAGGTCTCGCTGGGCGCCGATCGCTCGCCTCCTTCTAAGCTCGCCCAAAGAAAAAAGGCCCACGCGAAGGTGGGCCCTTTCGATTCGAATTGTGGGCGCTCAGGTGCCGAGGATCCATCCGGCCGCGCGCTCGCCGATCATGATGGACGGGGCATTCGTATTTCCGCCCGTGATCGTCGGCATGATGGAGGCGTCGGCCACGCGAAGACCCTCGACGCCGCGAACGCGGAGTTGCGGATCGGTCACGGCAAGCTCGTCGACGCCCATCTTGCAGGTGCCGACCGGGTGGTAGACCGTCGTTGCGCGCAGACGCACCTGCTCCTCGAGCTCCTCGTCGGTCTGGTAGCGCGTCGTCGGCTGAAGCTCCTGCTCCACCATGCCCGCAACGGGATCTTTCTTGACGATCTCACGGACGAGGCGAAGCCCGTCGATGAGGAGCTGCTTATCGGCCGGATCCGCAAAATAATTCGGATCGATGAGGGGTGCCGCCATCGGATCGCTCGAGGCGAGGCGAAGCGTCCCGCGGCTCTTCGGGTAGATCAGCGTGACGAGCATCGTGAGGCATCGACCCGTATCGATATAGGGGCGACCCGGCCCGTCCTGGTTCGGATCGGGATAGCCGAGGGGAAGTGAATGGAGCTGAAGGTTCGGAATCGGTTCGTCTGGGTTCGTCTTGACGAACGCACCGGCCTCGAAGACGGTGCGGCTGAACCAGCTATTTCCAAAGAGGTACTCTTTCAGAATCCCCTTGATGAAATGCCCTGCCGTGCCCTTCCCGAGCGAATATTTTGAACGGAAGCTGATGGGCACGAAGAGATGATCGTGGAGGTTGTCGCCCACGCCGGGCAAATCGACCTGGACATCGATGCCGTGATAGCGGAGATGATCGGCCGGGCCAATGCCGCTGAGCATGAGGATCTG
Source organism: Sandaracinaceae bacterium (assembly GCA_012514415.1). Lineage (GTDB taxonomy): Bacteria > Myxococcota_A > Polyangia > Polyangiales > Houyiibacteriaceae > JAAYBZ01. The sequence goes on along the minus strand of JAAZAH010000366.1, from coordinate 14,342 downwards.
CGGCGAGCCGATGGCGCCAGCCGAAAGAATCACCTCGGCGGCAGCGCGATAAATCTTGCTCTGTCCGTTCTCGATGACCTCCACGCCGGTGGCGCGACCGTTTTCGATGACGACGCGCTTGGTATGCGCGTTGAGGACGACGGTCAGGTTCGGAAGGTTCTTGCCGCGGATGAAGCGCTCCGAGGTGCTATGACGCACGCCGTTTGCGCCGGTCATCTGGTAGAAGCCCGCTGTGAACTGCTCGGCGCCGTTGAAGTCACCGTCGGCTTCGATCCCAAAATAGTTGGCAACCGATTGGGCGAACGCTTTAGAAACGGGGCTGATCTGATCCTCGGGATGACGAGTGACGTGAATCTCACCGTCGCCGCCGTGGTATTCATTCGGGCCGTCTTGGTGGCGCTCATGCCGCTTGAAGTAGGGAAGGACGTCGTCGTAGCTCCAGCCTTCGCATCCGAGGCTTGCCCACTCGTCGTAGTTCGCACGATGGCCGCGGAGGTAGAGCAGCCCGTTGACCGCGCTGCATCCACCGAGGACCTTCCCCCGGGTGTAGGGGATCCGGCGGTTGTTCATATGCTTTTGCGGAACGGTGCGATAACCCCAATCGACCTTCGCCTTGAGCTGATCGATCTGGTGGATCAGGGCGATCATGCCGGGCTTCCTCAGCATCTGGGAGTTGTCGGTGCCGCCAGCCTCGATCAGAAGGACGCGGTTCGAGGGGGAATGCTCAGCGAGGCGCGCCGCGAGGACACAACCGGCCGAGCCGGCGCCCACGACGATATAATCAAATTCACTCATGCGTTTCGTCTCCCATGCGGAAGTAGAGGGCCGAGAATTTAGAACGTGTTCTATCCGCTTTCGGACGAGCTGTCACCCCCAATTGCGCACGTTGGTGATGGGATCATCGCTGAGTGCGGAGCGCGCTTAGCGCCTCACGCGCATCGTCGAGTGTGATGGAGGCGCGCTGATGGATGGCGAGCGCGACGGCTTCGACCTCCTCGCCTCGGGCTCCCGCGGCAATGGCGACTTGCCGCGCGTGAAGGCCCATGTGTCCCTTTTGGATGCCGACGGTTGCGAGTGCGCGGAGCGCGGCGAGGTTCGAAGCGAGGCCCGCTGCTCCGGCGAGCATGGCGAGATCTTTCGCCGAGCCCACTTCGCTGAGCTCGAGGGCGAGTCGAGCCGCCTCGTGGATGCGGATCATCCCGCCGACGATGCCAACCGCCATGGGCATTTCGAGCGCCCCGACGAGCGCTCCGTCTTCGTCCACGCGGAAGGTCGCCAGAGGCCTATACGCTCCGTCTCGGGCCGCGTAACCGTGCGCTCCGGCTTCGACGGCGCGAAAATCGTTGCCCGTCGCGAGGATCACGGCATCCACCCCGTTCATGATGCCTTTATTATGTGTCACTGCGCGGTAGGGATCGCGCTCGGCAAGTCGCGAGGCGAGAGCGATCGCATCGCGGACCTCGGCGCCCGTATAGCCCTTGATGGCGAGCGCATCGACCGGGATGCGCGCGCGGACTCGGACGAGCTTTCGATCGGCGAGGTTTGAGAGAATGCGAAGGCCGACTTTTCCGCCGGCGATGCGTGCGAGATCGTGCGAGACCGCCTCGGCCATCGTGTTAACGATATTGGCGCCCATCGCATCGAGCGTATCGACGAGAAGATGTACGACGACGATCCCCTCTCCGAGATCGCGAATCTCGAGATCGCGGATTCCACCGCCCCGCCGAATGATATTGGGGATCGAAGCGTTGGCGAGCGCGAAGAGGGACTCACGCTCGGCCTCAATCGCCTCCCGAGCCCTGTCGAAATCCTGAACCTCGCGGAGCTCGACCTGAGCGATCATCAGTCCATTATCCACCTCGGCCTCAAACCCGCCACCCTCGCGAACGATGCGGGCTGCGTTCGAGGCGGCCGCGACGACCGAGGGCTCTTCAACGACCATCGGGATCAGTCGATCGCGACCGTTGATGCGGAAGTTCAACCCGAGCGCGAAGGGAAGGGCGTAGAGACCGATGACATTTTCAATGGCGTGTTCGGCGCGATCGATGCTGAGCCCGCCACTCTCGAATGCGCGCTCGAGCTCGTCGACGCTCACACCCAGCCTCTCGGCAGCGATCTTCTTTCGCTCCGCTAAAGGAAGCGTGTAAAAACCCTTGATGCGTGAAGTCATGAGGAGAGCATCCGAATCAGCGTGCGTTCTGGGGGCGAGCCCACTTCGATTTCAAGGGCATTCCCTCCCGTTTAGAGGCTGAAGCACGGACGCGAGGAACGCCAGCGCTAATAAACGGACAACTGTCCAATGCTTGAAATGGCGCGCGGGCCCAGCGCGCCATACGCGAAGAAGAACGGCGCAAAACGATGCGCAAATTTGTCGACAATGCGAACCGCGGTGCGTGCCCTGAAAATATTCCAAATGGTTGAAAGATATGAGATCGACGAAAGAAGCGACTGAGGACGCGTTCGAGGCGATGCTGGAGCGGGCGCTTTTTTATCTCGGCCGCTACTCAGCGACGCGGGCGAGGCTTTCGCGCTACCTCCAAAAGCGATTCGAAGAGCTTCCAAAACACGAACGCGAAGAGGCGCTCGAACGCGTCCTCGATCGAGTTGAAGCACTAGGCATCATCAACGATCGCGAATATGCCGAGCGGCGCATCCAGAGTCTTCGCGCGAAGGGTAAGAGCCGACGAGCCATCGAACGGGATCTTTTCGAAAAAGGCGTGGCTCGCTCTCTCGTCGAAGAGCTCCTCCGACGATCGACTGCCGACGATGAGCGATTGAGCGCCCTCATTTTCATCCGCGCGCGCCGCCTCGGCCCCTTCCGGAGGCGCGAGAGGGCCTTTGAAAAAGAGCTTGGCGCCCTTGGCCGCGCAGGGTTCTCCTATGGGATCGCGCGTGAGGTCCTCGAGCTCAGCCTCGAAGACGCTGAAAGAGCGATCGAGGAGGCTCAGTAAAGATCGCCGGAGCGACCGGCACCTTGACCAAGAGATGGCTGAGATCGCGACTATTGAGCGTGGAGATGAAGAGGAGACGTCGCTCCATCCGACTCTCGGCCCTTTTGATGAGCGCCGCGAGGGCGCGCGCCGTATACGTTCCTTCCGTCCGGATGCCGTCCGCATAGGCGAGCTCTCGTGCCCGCTCCGCCGCCTCGCTTCTTGTCCCGTATCCATCGCCGAATTCACCGTCATTGACGTGCACACGGGTGGCGGCGGCGCGTCCGAGATCGGGGAAGGCGGGATCGGCCGCGCGGAGGAGTCGGGCGGTCTTCCGAATCAGCGTGGAGATCGTCTTCGTGTTGGCGACCACGCGGGGGGTGACACGAACCGCCTCGATCGGCGTCACGATCCCGAGCGCGCCAAGCCCAAGCGCCAGCCCAGCGGCCGTCCCACCGCTTCCAAAGGCGACGAAGATGCGATCGGGCTCGGGGATCTCACCGCACTCGATCTGGAGGCCGAGCTCAAGACCCGCTTCGACATAACCGAGCACACCGACGGGCGATGAGCCGCCATGTGGAATTCGATAAGGCCGGAAGCCATCGCGCCGCAGCTTTTTTTCGTAGAGGGCGAGCGCCGCGGGGAAGAGCGCGGCCGACGGGATGCGCTCAAGGGTCGCTCCGGCCGCAAGATCCGCGCGAAGGTTCTCCTCGACATGGCGCGTGATCGGCTGGGGAGTGAGAAGGGCGTGCACGCCAAAGCCCTCGGCCATCCCATGGATGGAGGTGGCGAGGACATGATTCGAGCCATAGGCGCCTGCCGTGAGCAGGATGTCTGCACCCGCAGCGCCCGCCTCGCCGAGGAGCCATTCAAGCTTCCGCGTTTTATTGCCTCCATAAGCTTTGGAGCTGAGATCGTCTCTTTTGACGTAGATCTCAGCGCCCGTCATGGCGCTAAGGCGCGGCATCTCTTCGACCGGTGTCGGGCGATCGACGAGCGGGCGATGGGGCAGCGCCCCGAGCCTCGGAAAGCGTTCGAAAAGGAGTGGTTCGCGGGACATCTTTTCGTCTTCTAGCAGGCCGGTGAAATCACGTCACCTCAGCTCGAGGGCGGCGGCGCTCGATTTGGAGAGCGCGGCGGGTTCCGGTGGTAGACCCGCCAAGCGACCGCGACGAAGGCGGTGGACCAAAGGAGCGATCCGATCGTATCGCTTGGCCAATGCGCCCCGAGGTAGACGCGCGAGAAGGGGATGAGCGCGATGGGGATGAGGCAGAGCGTGATGGCGACGCCGCGGACTCGCAGGTTGACGACTCGGTGTGAGGCGATGAGGGCGAGGACACCGAAGTAGCAAACGAAGAAAGCCACATGCCCCGATGGAAAGGAGAAGCCCTCAAAGAGTCCGCGCAATCGGACCTCGGAAGCCGTGGGTCTTGGCCGCTCGATCCAAAGCTTGAGCGCGCCGTTGATGATGGCCGAGCCCGCAGTGGTCGACGCAAGAAGGAGCGCATCCCTTCGCCAACCCAGCATCAAGAACCCGAGCACGCTGATGACGGCAAGCAGGTGCGGAATAAAGCCATCCGCCGGGAGCGAGACGATGCGCATCGGTAGCTCGAGGGCGTCATAACGCTGGAGCGCGCGCGAGATCGAACGATCGAACTCACCCGGAGGCGCGCCATGGATCAAAAAAGCGAGAAGCGCGAAGCTCAAAGAGAGCGCGAGCGGGATGCGGGCGATCTGAGTCGCAAGAGGCATCGGCCGGGGCATGCTCAACCCATCCATAACGAGCCTTGACTCGTACGTCAAACTTAAGTAAGTGAGCACTTACTTGTGGTCTCCCTCCCCTGCAGTACGTGGACGGGCCTTTGGGCTCCATGCGTTCTGCTCCTTATCCTCTTCGGACTCGCCGCTCCCACGGCCTTTGCGGATGCTAGCGACACGACGAGCGACGATGACGCGGTCGGCGCTACCAAGCGCGATGCATCGCGTGATGAAGCGCTAGAATCGGAACCGGAGGGCGATGAGGAGCGCGGGCGCGAGCGAGCGAAGCGTCTCGTGTCCGCCGCTCCGCGAGGCTATCTCTTTGGCGCAGAGTTCTATGTCTCGGACGTGGCCGATCGGGCGCTCCTCGCGAGCGGATTCGGTTATGCGCTTACGGCGCAATACCGCTGGAAGCGAAGTTGGGTGCTCGGCGTACGGGTCGAGCACGATGTCTGGACGCGCTTTGAACTTGGGCACGAAGTGGATCCGGGCGCGATCTCGGCGGCGCTGGTCGCCTCGCGCCTTGGCCTAAGCGATCGCGTGCGCACCTCGCTCATGCTTGGGCCGAGCTTTCTCCTCTTCAATACGGGATTGGACGATGCAGGATCGGTCGGCCTCTACGCCGAAGCGCGGCCGCTCGGCGTTCTTTTTCATTTCAAGCATCTCAGCCTTGCGCTCGAGCCGTTCACTCTCGCTCTCGTCGCGCCCGTTCTTCGTCAGATTCCGCTCGTTCGAGTGAGCTATCGCAGCGTGGTTCAGCTCGAATTCGGGAGGAGGAGATGAGCCGACGCTCTCGGGTTCAAGCGCTCCTTTTCGCGCTCCTCTTTTCGCTCCTCTACTGTTTTTCAGGGCGGCCGTCTCCGGCTTCGGCCTTTACCGTGCGGACGGCGTTCACGCATGCTTGCCACGAAGTGATGACGTTGGCGGCGTTCTTCCAAGCGGTGGACGCCATCGATCTCGAGGCGATTCCCGAGCCGCGAACATCGAAATGGGAGGGGGTTGTCGATTGGATCACCCGCGATCTCGGCGTGAGTCTCCACGATACGCGTGAGCGTTTCTATTTCTTCAGCCTCCTCGCCGGTGTGCGGGCGCCCGATACGGATGGACACTCCTTTTCAAACCTCGAGACCGTTCGCCTTCTTCATGTCAGCCCCGAAGGGCAGCACGAGCACTGCCTTCGCTCTCCCGAAGAAGACGGCGCCGAGGGAAACGCGTCGGCCGTACTCGGCTGTCGCCGCGCCTTCATCGCGGCGATCGAAGACGCCTCGGCAGCGGCCGACGAAGAGGAGACTCGCATCTTCGTGCCGTTCGTCCTCGATCATTATGGACGCGTCGAGCTCGAGGCTTGGGCGCCCGCATATCATCTCGGTCGCGCGCTTCACGTACTTCAGGACTCCTTCTCCCACACGATCCGGACGCCCGATCTTCAGTCCATCCTTCACGTCACCAATTACGCCGAGGCGGTCTCGGGCACGCTCCGCGCTTCGCGTGATGGCATCGCGCATTCGGACGCAGCCGATCGCTGCGATCTTGAGAACGCTGAACGGACGAGCGCGGCGATCGAAGCTTCGGTCGAGCTCCTCGGTCTGACGGGGGCTTCACCCGAGCGTTTGAGTCCTTCCATCGTTCGCACCTTTGCCTCACGCTGGCTCTCGCTCGATGAACGCGCCGCCCGATGCACGCTCGTCAACCGCTTCTGTGGTTCGCCTTGGATGGAGCTCGCGCTCCAAGAGCCGACCGCTCCACCGCTTGGATGCTCCACGCTCGATGTTGCACCCCTGTCAGCGATGGATTGCGCTCTCTTTTGGTTCAGCGTTTTCTTCTTTCAGCGAAGGCGCTGGCGAACTCGAAAATGGGGGCGTTCAGGGCTCGCCGCGGCGCTTGTGATCTTTTTGAGCGCGTGCGTCTCATCCGTCGATCGCACTCCGATTGCGGTCTATTTCACGGAGGCCGAGGCCGAGCCGGTCCGAGCCTCTCAAGTGGAGCGTTTCCTCGCGCGCCCTCACCCCTCGCTCAGGATTCACCGCCGCGGCGCCGCGACCGAAGACGAGGATTTTGCGGCAACGCTCGCGCGTTGGTTTGTTGAGGCCGACAGCGAAGGGGAGCCTTTATCGCCCGATGTTGGGGAGAGCGGCGAGCGCCAGGCGCGAATCCCGCGGCTGCTTCTCACGCTCGGCCCGCGTCAAGGCGAGGCACTCGAGCGTGCGGGATGTCTTCCGCCGGGGTGGCAGGGCATCCATCTCGGCGCGCCGATCGAGTGTGAGAACGTCCATCTCGCCATCCCGCCGGACCACTCGGGCGGCTTCCTCGCTGGCGTCTTGGCCGCGGAGGAGGCGCGTTCGGAGATCGCGATTGTGAGCGGTCCCGGCGACGAGCTCCTCGTTGACGGCTGCATCGAAGGGCTCCGTTTTCGCGGGATGGAGCCTCATTCAGTCGAGCTCAGTCACAGCGATGAGGGAAACGATCGCGAGCTGGTGGATGGACTCTTCGATCGTGGTGCCGAGCTCCTGATTGTCTCGGGGCAGTCGGCACAGCGCGCCGCCCTTGACGTCGCCAGCGCGCGGGGCTTGAGACGCCGGGACGCGCGTTTGATCTTTCTCGATCCGCAGGACGCGCTCGGACGAAAGCGCGAGGTCCTCGCATTCGTCCGGCTCCGGCTCATTCGGGTCCTCGAAGCTGCGATTGGCGAAGCGGCTCGCGAAAACCTGAGCGCGGGACCGACGCTCTATGGCGCCGTCGAGGGTCTCGTCGATGTGCTTTACACCAAAGGCGATCTTGACGACGATGATGATGACGACGATGATGATGATGACGACGACGACGACGATTACGAGCGCTGGCCGCGCACTGTCGAGCGCCGCCTGAGGGAGCTCGCCGATGAGAGCGCGCGCGCTTCGTTCGAGTGAGCCGCTCGCGCGCTGACGACGTCAACGCCACCAAAAGCGCGGTACGAAAAGGGCGAGGATGGCCAAGAATTCGAGCCGCCCAAGGAGCATCAAGGCGGAGAGGACAAGCTTGGATCCGGCCGAGTAGTCGGCAAAGCCTAGGCCCGCTTCGTGAAAGGGCATCAGCCCCGCGTTGGTCACGGCGCCAAGCGTCACGCCGAAGGCGGCCTCCACGCCGACGGGATCGAGCGAGGTGATCGCGAGCGTTCCGAGAGCGGTCGTGAAGAAATACAGGATGAGGATGGCCATCACGGAGGCGACGGCGTTGGGATCGAGCGCGCGCCGCCCGATGCGAATGGCTTCGACGGCGTGCGGCCGGAAGCTCTTTTTGATCTGGGTGATCGCGACTTGATAAAGCACGATGACACGCTCGATTTTGAGTCCGCCCGAGGTCGAGCCTGCGCACCCTCCAAAGAACATCAGGATCAAAAGAAGCAGCTGCGATGAGGCCGGCCAGCTGAGGGAGACGTCCGAGTTGAAACCGGTCGAGCTGATGGTGCCGGACGTAAGAAAGAAGGCGTGGCGGACGCCTGAGAGGGCCTCGTGATGGATCCCCCGATTCATCCAAGAGATGAGGAGCCAAGCCGCGAGCGTGAGGCCTAGAAAGGTGCGAACTTCGATATTCCGGACGAGCGGGCGAAGAGAGCGCCTCTGATACGCTTCAAAATAGAGCCCGAAATTCATCGCGCCGATGAGCATGAACGCGGCGATGATGAGCTCGATGGCGGGACTTTCAAACGATGCGATCGCGGCATCCCGCGTCGAAAATCCGCCCGTCGCGAGCGTCGCCATCGCGTGGCAGAGCGCATCGAATGGGCCCATGCCGAGAAGCAATAATAGAACGACGAGCAAGAGCGTGAGCGCCGAATAGATGGCCCAGATGGTGAGGCTCAACTCGCGGATCCTTGGGCGCATCGGCCGGCCGCTCTGCGCCGGCGCTTCATCGCGAAAAAGCCGCTTTCCGGCGGCACCGATCTTTGGAAAGAGCGCGGCGAAGAGGACGACGATGCCCACCCCCCCGAGCCATTGGAGAAGGACGCGATAAAGAATGATGGCGCGCGGTACGCCGCGCTCGATGGAGGGGAGCACGCTCGCGCCGGTCGTCGTAAGCCCGCTAAATGCTTCGAAGATCGCATCCTCAAAAGCAAGCCCTTGCCCAAAATGTAAAGGAATCGCGCTGATCAGCCCGGCGAGGAGCCAAAGGATCACCACCGTAAGGATTGCCTCCCGTCGATCGATGAGCCGCCGCGTATTTTGCGCGCCGAGGAGGTAGAGCGGCGCGCCAAGCGCGGCGATGCCAAGACCGGTGAAGGTGAGGGCGAGCTCGGCGCGAACTTCCTCTCGGGCGATGAGCGGATCGACGAGATCCCAGATGCCTCCGATGAGTCCGGCGAGGAGCGAGGTGAGCGAGAGGGCGAGCATCCCGGCGCCGAGCGGTCTCGCGATCGGGCGATAGTCCTTTCGATCACGCCGCCGCCTTCTTCGTCGGATCGGGCGAAGGGGTCGTATCCTCCGTATGCGCGCGCTCTTCAAAGCCTTGCTCCACTCGCGTGTGGCGGGTGCTCTGCCCGCATCGTCCCATGGATGTGGTTTTAATGCCCCTCAAAGTACGATGGCGGCCGATCGGACGCTTGCCCGCTCGAGCGTCCCTCGCTTGATCGTGCGCCGCTTGTTCCGATTCCCACTCTCATCCCGCGCTCATCCCGCGCGAAAAAGCCTCGACAGCGCATCCTTCGCGCCGTGCGGAGAGAAGATGAGGAGACGATCCCCCGGGCGGATCCTCGGTGCCTCCGAAGCCAGGTGATAGGCCGCACCGCGGAGAAGCGCGAGCGCGAGTACGCCCTTTGGAAAACGCACCTCGGAGAGACTCATGCCGACGATCGGGGCGCCGAGCCTGACCTGATATTCGATGATTTCGCTCTGCTCATCATCGAGGCTTTCGATCCGCACGGTTTCGCTCCCGCGCGTACTTCGGAGGATCTCATCGGCCGCAATGAGCGTCTGGGCGACGACGATATCAACCCCGAGCTCACGATAGATTGGAGCGTACTCGGCGCGCTGCACCATGCTCGCCGCGCGCGGGACACCCGCCCTCTTTGCAAGAAGGCATGCGACAAGATTCACTTCATCGCTGCGACTGGTCGAGATGAAGAGATCAAAGCGATCGAGATCCTCGCTTTCGTAGAGCGCGCTCGAGGTCGCGTCACCGTGAAGGACGTCGACGCCGATGAGCTCGGCGGCGAGTTCTTCGGCGCGTGTCCGATCTTTTTCGACGATAAGAACCTCGACACTTTTGCGGCGAAGAAGGCGGGCGAGTTTCACGCCGATGAGATCGCCGCCCAAGAGGATGACGCGCTTTGCCGGATGCTCGAGCCCAAGCTTGGCCTCGCTTCTCTCGATATCGCGCCGCGCGCCAAAAAGGTAAAGGCGATCGCCCTCGAGGAGGGTCGAGTGCGCGCCTGCCGACTGGATGCGATCACCCCTCAGGATGCCGACCGTTTGGATCGACGGCAGCAGCGGGAGCTCAGAGAGGGGCGTTTCCCGAGTCAGCCCATCGAGTTTGAGCTGGACGAGCTCGAGCTCCCCCCGGGCAAAAACGATCGATTGAGTGGCCCCATGTGCGCGGGCGATTCGTGCAAGCTCCCTTGCAACCAGCGCGGGCGGATTGATGACGAGATCGACCCCGAGGAAGTCCTGTCGGATGTCTTCGGTCCACTGCGCCCACTCGCGCCCTTGAACGCGCGCGATCGCACGCTTGGCGCCGAATTCTTTTGCGGCGAGGGCGGCGATCAGGTTCACCTCATCATCATCGGAGACCGCGATCACGAGATCGGCCTCCTCGGCCCCTGCGGCCTCGAGCGTCCAAAGCCCCGCACCATAGCCCGAGATCGCCCTCACATCGAATTCATCTTCGGCAGCGGCCGTATTGGCCGGATCGCGATCGATGGCGACAAGCTCGTGTCCCTCTTCGTCGAGTGCCGAAAGGAGATGTCTCCCAAGGTCTCCGAGTCCGATCACAACGATCTTCATCGAAGCATTCTAGCCCAGGAAGCGCTTAAGGAGCGATATGAACCTTCCAGAGGGCGCGGCCGGCGGGAAGGCTTCCACCGACCACGCTCGCGGGCCCTTATGCCGTGGTCGGCGTCTTGGTGAGATCGGGCTCTCCCGCCCGAGCACTCTGGGCTGCCTCGGCCGCTCGCTGTGCGCGCTTTTGGGCGATCTCTTCTCTTCTCGCGCGATCTTTCTTCTCGCGTTCGGTGCCGAGGTAATACTCGCGGGTGCCCATGACATGGTCGAAGAGCGGCCAGGTCACACACCAATTGGCGTGCTGGTTCGGTCCCATATGGTGGTCGTAATGCCAGGGAAGATGGTGCTTCGCCCATTCGGGATCTTGATGGGATTTTTTATGGACGCGATAGTAGTTCGCGATCCCCGTGAGTACGCCCAGCGACAAGCCTGGCGCGACGCGGAGAAGCGGAATGAAGGGGAGGGCGACCGCCGCGAGGGCGAGCGCTTCCTTGCTCTGTGCGTGGAGGCCGGAGAAGAGCGGCCGTTCATAGTGAGGATCGCGAAATTCCGAGAGTCGGCTCGCGCGGTGGTGTTCATGAAAATGGAAGGACCAGAAGGACCCCTTTTTCATCCCTTGTTCATGGAGAAGGTAGCGATGAGCGACCCACTCTCCAGCATTTTCGGCAACGAGGCCTGCGATGAATCCAATGATCATGGTGATATCATGACTCAAAAGTCACGTTTTGATCAAGAGGAATATTTGACAAGACTGGTGTGGCGTCCAAAGTAGGGCGCATGAGTGGGCTTCTGAGGACCAAGATTCCAAAAGAGCGACCGGGTCCCGAAGGGGGGAAACGCGATCGCAATCGTCGTGAGCGCAGCGCCGCCCTTATCAACGCGGGGCTCGATCTGTTTCTCGAGTTCGGTATCGAACAAACTTCCATCGACGACATCGCGAAAAACGCGTCGATGGCGAAGGGCAACTTCTACCGCTATTTCGACGATAAGGCCTCGCTCGTCGAGCTGATCATCGCGCCACTTGCGCAAGAGCTCCGCCTCGCCTTTCACCGCTGCGAAGAGAAGCTCCGCGCCGCCAATACTCCCGAGGCGCTCGCTGCAGCCTATTCCGAGCTCAGCCTCACGTTTGGCATCCTCTCGGCGCAGCGCCCGAAGGCCCTTCGCCTTTATCTCCAAGAAAAGCGCGCTCCCCAATCGCCTTCTCGCGGCGCCATCCATCGCCTTGCGAGCGAGATCGAGGAGTCCGCGATGCGTCTGAGCCGCTATGCCGTTGAAGGCGGGCTCGTCCGCGTCGGCGACCATCGGGTCGGTGTGCTCTTTGTGATCGGTGCAGCCGAGCAGCTGACGCTGAGCCGCCTCAACGGCGCGATCGATGCGGATGATGCGACCGTGGTTCGCGTGGTGGTGCAGATGATGCTCGAGGGCATCATTCGCCGGGATCTCGACATCGAATCAGCGCTCGGCTCGGCGGGTTGAGCTCGAGGGAGGGAGCGCGCCCCGGTCGTTTCCTCGCACTTCGAGAAAAAAGGCCGCGACCTTTGAGGGACCGCGGCTTTTTTATGCCTTGCCTTGGGTGGTCGCCGTGTCGGCATGACGGATCGGGAGGGCCGAACCACAAGCTGCGCGATGTCCATCGGCGCCCTCCGCTCCCAAAAGTCCAGCGTGAAGGGAGCGTACGGGGAGGTCCAATTGAAAAAGGCCGCGCTTCAATCCGAGCGCGGCCCTTTGGGTCTATTTGCCGCTCATCGCGCGGCGGCATGGAAGGCTGCTCAGCCGGCGGCCTTCACCTTTTTCACGGCCTCGGTGAGCTCGGGAACGACGTCGAAGAGATCGGCGGCGAGGAAGTAATCCGCGACCTGAGCGATCGGGGCTTCCTTATCCTTGTTGATCGCAACGATCGTCTTGCTGCCCTTCATACCGGCGAGGTGCTGGATCGCACCCGAGATGCCGATGGCGAAGTAGAGCTTCGGAGCGACGACCTTACCGGTCTGACCGATCTGCGCCTCGGCGCTGATATAGCCCGCATCGCAGGCCGCACGGCTCGCGCCGATCCCCGCACCGAGCGCGTCGGCGAGGGGCTCAAGGAGGCTCTCGAAGTTCTCCTTGCTCTTGAGCGAACGACCGCCCGCCACGACCACCTCGGCCTCGGAGAGATCGGGGCGCTCGCTTGCGACGACCTCGATGCCCTTCGAAGAGACGCGCGCGGCGAGATCGCTGCTCTCGACGTTCGCGGCCTCGACGGGGCTCGCGCCGCCGCTCGCTTCGGCCGGCTCGAACTCGGTCTGACGCACGGTGACGACGGCAACCGGCGTGTTCACGGTGAGCTTACCGATCACGTTGCCGGCGTACATCGGCCGAGTGAAGACCGCCTTGCCGCCCTCGATCTCGATCTTCGAAACATCGGGCGCAAAGCCCGCACCGAGACGAACTGCGACGCGGGGGAGGAGATCCTGGCCAAGCGCGCTCGCAGCGGCGATGACGGCGCCATAGCCGCCGTTCTTCGCGACCGCGGCGACGGTCGGGGCATAGTCCTCGCTCGTATAGCCGCCGGCGATCTCCGCCGTGATGACCTTGCGCGCGCCGAAGCCCGTAAGCTCCGAAGCGGCGCCCGCCGCGCCCTCGCCGATGGCGAGGATGTCGATCGCGCCGTCGCCTGCGAGGGTCTTCGCCGCGGTGATGGCCGAGAGGGTGTTCTTCCGGACCTTGCCCTCGAGGAGCTCTGCGACAACCAAAACATCAGTCATGGTATTTTCCTTCCTTAATCAGAGGGCCTTGGCTTCGTCACGAAGCTTCTGGATGAGCTCGTCCACCGACTCGACGAAGGTCGTCGAACCCGAGCGCGCGGGCGGGAGAGCGAATTGGACGTACGAAACCTGGGGCTCGGCGCTGACGCCAAGCGCATCGAGGGTGGTCTCCTCGACCGGCTTCTTCTTGGCCTGCATGATGCCCTTCAGCGAGGCGTAGCGGCCGCCCTCGGACTCCGGATAGGCGAAATCGTCGGGGGTGATGCCGTTCTTGATCGACTGCGGCTGAAGGATGCGGTCTGAGGTCGTAAGGACCGCGGGGCCCTGCACCTCAATGGTCGCAGCGCCGGTATCGAACTCGCGGACGACGGTGAGGTTCTTGCCGTCATCGCTGGTGCGGATCGAGGTGGCGAAGTTCGCGACCGGCCAGCCGAGGAGCTCGGCGAGGTAGGTGCCGACAAGGTTCGAGTCGCCATCGGCGGTCTGTTTGCCGAGGATCACGAGATCGGGCTGTTCTTTTTCGACGACGGCCTTGAGGGCGTGCGCGACGACGTTCGCATCGAGCGCTTTATCGTCACCCTCGATGAGGATGCCGCGCTCGGCGCCCATCGCGAGACCCTGGCGGATCTGCGCAACGGCGTCCTTCGGGCCGATGGTGACGAGCACGACCTCACCCTTACGGGCCTTGGACTTGCCGTCCTCCGTGAGGCGAAGCGCAGCCTCGAGGCTCCACTCGTCGAAGGGGTTGAGTTTCCATTCGAGCCCCTCGGACGTCACCTCGGTGGCGTCGCCGTTGAGCTTGACCTTGTTGGCGTTGTCGGGATCGGCAACACGCTTGATCGGGACGAGGATTTTCACCCAGTTCCTCCGGTTTGTTTAATGGCCTTTACCCACGGGGCAAGGCTCGATTGGTTAGGTTTGGCGATCTAGAGGGCATC
>JAAZAH010000365.1 GCA_012514415.1 Sandaracinaceae bacterium | reverse complement strand
TGGAGAACCGCTTTGAGAGCCGCCCATTCGCTAGCCCATACCCAAGCACGAACGCGAGATAGCCAAAGAAGAAGATCAGCATCGTCTCCCGCGCGAGAAGTTGAACATCCATCCGAAAGAGATGGAGGTTTTCGGGGAGATCGATGCCGAGCATGATGAGCGCCGGGCGGATCAAGAAGCGCGTGGAGTTGAGGAGCGTGAAGATGGTGATCGGATCAAGGAGGTCTTCGTTAAAGTAGAACACCGACGCGATCATCGCTCCCGTAAACGCGATGATGATGAGCACATCCGCGAGCATCAGCGCGTCTCTGGGGCCGAACAAGGCGATGAGCCAGTTCGAATCATCGCACTGGGCGCTTGGTCGAGAGGGCGCAACCGGTGTAGGAGCCCGAGCGAGGAGCGGAGGAGCGGTAACCAAAGCGGAGCCTTCTTCCCCTCGTATCGACTGAGCGCCGCGTCGATCAGACGGAGGCGCGTGCGACCAAGCCGGTCCCGATAGCGTTCAAGCGAAGCATCGTAGATCCGCGTCCCGCCCCCTTCGGCTCCTTGAGCCGCCGTCGGCACCCGGACAGGATGGCCGAGTTTCGACGGCTGAAGCATCGCCTCATCAAACGCGATGCCGAGGAAATCCGCCACCCGCGCCATCGTCTCTTCGAGCTCGAGGATCAGCGATTCATAGCGGAGGATAAGGACGCGTTCGGCGCCATATCGCGCCTCGAGTCCTGCAAAACCAAGGAAATCATCCTCAAGAACCGCGAGGCGACGCAGAAAATAAAGCTCGCGCCGAAGCAGGGCCCCCAAACCGATCCGCTCCTCGTCCGTATAGTCCAGCATACTCGCCAAAAAGGCACGTGGATCGCGGAGGAGAACGATGAGCTTACCGTCAGGGAAATCCCTAAAAAAGCGCACCACGCTTTGCTCTCGAAAATGTGGAAGTGGCTGCTTATAAACGAAAAATCGCGGATTCGTCCGCTTCGGAATCGCCGCTGCTGCCGCACGCGCCGCCGCCAGGATGGCACCGCGAGGCGAGATCTCGTCGAGCGCGTCGAGCTCCCTGCCGAGAACGCGGTGATACGCGCGAAAATCAAATGCGGCCTCATCCGTGAGCGCTCCGCGAAGCTTGAGCCCCTGAATGGCGCGATCGAGGATCTCGGACGCGACGCGGAGGCTTCGTGGGACGGGCTCCCAGCCGCGCGCCGAAAAGCCGATCGGATCGAGGTGCTCCGCGCGAATCGCCTCGTAGAGATGAAGTGGGTTCGGCGTTCCGAAAAGAAAATCGTCGCGCAGATGCGCCGGTGATTCGTACTGTCGATCGTAGAGCCGCTCGAACGAAGGTTCATCGGGATAGACAAGCAGCTCAGGGTGATTGTCGAGAAGGGAAAGGAAAAGCGTCGATCCCGTGCGCATCAACCCCGTGATAAAAATCGGTCGCGACTCGTCGATCATCGCTCGCACCACCGCCGTAGCCGATCGAGCACCCTGTCCTGCTCGGAGTCGCTGAGCTCAGGATAGAGAGGAAGGGAGAGCGCCCCCGCGAAATATCGCATCGCGCCAGGATAGTCGCGCATTGGATCTCGGACGAATCGCCGATAAACGGGCTGAAGCGGTAGGGGAATATAGTGAACTTGTGCCCGCACTCCGCCATCGGCGAGGTAGAGAAAAAGCTCCTTTCGTCGCTCCGCGATCGACTCAAGGCTTTCATCACGAGATCTTCGCTCGAGACGAATCGGATAGAGATGATAGGCGTGATGAGCGGGATTGCGCACCCCGAGGGGGCGAAGCTTTTCCCGAAAAGGCGCTTCACCGAGCGCGCGATCGTAACGCTTCGCGAGCTCCCGCCGCCGGCTTAGAAAACAATCGAGCTTCGTGAGTTGGGACAGTCCGAGGGCGGCCTGGAAATCCGTGATGCGCGCGTTCCAGCCGACCTCCTCGCATTCATAATAGAAGGGGCCGCCAAATGGACTCTCCTCACCGAGCTGAAAGCGCTTCGGATCTTTATGCATCCCGTGCGATCGAAGCTCGCGTGCGCGGGAGAGGACGCGTTCATCGCGAGAGACGATCGCTCCCCCCTCCCCCGTCGTGATGTGCTTGACGGGATGAAAACTGAAGATGGCCGCGTCGCTTAGCGTCGACCCTCCAATAGGGCTGCCCTCGGGATCAATGGCGCCAAGAGCGTGGGCGGCATCTTCAACGATGAGCATCGTTTCTCCTACGCGCTCGCGTACCGCACGGAGATCCACCGGCTCCCCCGCAAAATGAACGGGCGCGACCATCGCAATCGCCGCTCTCTCACTCGCACTCCGGCCCGCGAGTTTCGCTTCGAGAGCGCGCATCGAAAGAAGCCCCGTATCCTCATCGACGTCGACGAAGAGCGGCACGGCGCCGAGGCGCATCGCGGCGCTCGCTGTGGCGAGAAAGGTAATGGCGGGGACGAGGATTCGTTTCTCACGCTCAAGTCCAGCAGCGGCATAGGCGATCTCGAGCGCCAGCGTCCCATTGGCGACCGCGACGGCGCCGGCTGCGCCGACACGCCTTCGCAGCGCTTCCTCAAAGCGCTCAATGATAGGCCCCTGAGTGATGAAATCGCCTTTGAGCGCCTTGAGAACGGATTCGAAATCCTTCTCATCGAGGCTCTGCTTTCCGTAGGGGATGATGCTCATCGGACCTCGAACAGCGGATCGATATGGGTTTGGATCAGCTCGCGCAGCTCCTCCACACTCAAGAAATGCGGGTTCTGATCGCTTCGGTAGTTGAACCCTTCGGGCGCCTTCTTGGCGTTGAAATGCGCCGCGAATTCATCATGCGTATACGAAGCGAGCGAGGGCAAGATGGCGTATCGATCGCCAAGGTCGAAGGTATGAAGTGCGTCGGCCTCGGTGATCATCTCCTCGTGGATCTTCTCGCCGGGGCGCACGCCCACGATCGTCTTCCTCGCCCCCGGGGCGATGGCCTCTGCTACATCGAGGATGCGATAGGAAGGGATCTTGGGGACGAAAATTTCTCCACCCCACATGGTCTCGAGCGCGCGCATCACAAGCGCCACACCCTCTTCGAGCGTGATATTGAATCGCGTCATCTCCGGATGCGTGATGGGAAGCTCACCGCGCTCCCGCGCCTTCAGGAAGAACGGAATCACACTCCCCCGGCTCCCCATCACATTGCCGTAGCGAACGACCGAAAAACGCAAGTCTCGCGCGCCGCGCATCTGGTTGGCCGCCGTGAAGAGCTTATCCGAGCAAAGCTTGGTCGCTCCGTAGAGGTTGATCGGCGCAGCCGCTTTATCCGTGCTGAGCGCGACGACGCGTCTCACATCACTGTCGAGCGCCGCCTCGATGAGATTCTGCGCACCGAGCACATTGGTCTTGATCGCCTCCATGGGGTTCTGCTCGGCCGCCGGCACCTGCTTGAGCGCCGCAGCGTGGACCACCGTATCGACGCCCTCGAGCGCGCGCCTTAGCCGATCGCGCTCGCGAATATCACCGATGAAGAAGCGGAGCCGGCGCGATTGAAACTCCGGCTCCTGCTGCATCTCGAACTGCTTCAGCTCGTCTCTCGAAAAAACCACGATCCTGCGAATCGAGGGGTGCGCGCTGAGGAGATGACGGATGAAGGCGCGCCCAAAGGAGCCCGTGCCGCCGGTGACGAGAAGCGATTCGATCTTCGACATCGTCTAAAGAGTCTAGACCTTTTTCATGCCAACGATCGAGGGAATCGCGCATACGAACTTGCACGTCGATGCAGGCTCGAGTGGTTCGAACGCCTTGATCAGAGCGACCAATACTCGATCGTTTCG
>JAAZAH010000004.1 GCA_012514415.1 Sandaracinaceae bacterium | reverse complement strand
GCAGCCGGCACCATCCAGCCCGCAAAGGTCGTCATCATGGGCGCTGGCGTCGCCGGCCTTAACGCCATCGCTACGGCCAAGCGCCTCGGCGCCGTCGTCGAGGTCTCGGATGTCCGCCCGGCCGTGAAGGAGCAGGTCGCATCGCTCGGCGGACGCTTCATCGAGGTGGATCTCGGCGAGGCCGGTGAGGGTGAGGGCGGCTACGCGCGCGAGCTCACGCCCGAGCAGCTCGAGAAGCAGAAGGCCGTGGTTCGGGAACGCGTGGTGGCGGCCGATGTCGTCATCACGACCGCGCTCGTCCCCGGCCGACCGGCGCCGAGGCTCATCACCGCGGATATGGTCGAAGAGATGCGCCCCGGCGCGGTGATCGTCGACATGGCGGTTGAGCAGGGCGGGAACTGCGAGCTTAGCGAGCTGAACAAGACGGTCGTCAAGCACGGCGTCACGATCATCGGGCGCTCCGATCTTCCGGCCAGCATGCCGCTCGACGCGAGCCTCATGTACGCGCGGAACCTCCAGACGCTCCTCCTTCATCTCTATAAGGATGGGGCGATTCACTTCGACTTCGAGGATGAGATCACCGACGGCGCGCTGCTCACACATGAGGGCGAGATCCGGCATAAACCGACGGCTGAGCTCGTCGGCGCCTAAATCGCGCGCTCAGCCCTACAGAAAAGCCCGCGTTCCCTCATCAGGTACGCGGGCTTTTCTCTTGCTCGAAAAGTCCACGAGCGCATAAAAAAGCCCGCCGGCCTTCGGGGCGGCGGGTTCTTGCGAAAACGCTCAGCTCAACGGCTCACTTGAAGTGATAGCGAAGGCCGACGTTGAGGAGGTTCGTCTTGGCGGTGAAGCGACCATTATTCGAGATGCTCCCTTGGCCAAGTCCGGAGTTCGCGCGAAGCGCCGCCTGACCGACGGGGTTGTCGACGTCGTCAAAGAAGACGTGGGCGTAGGCGACGGACAGATCGAAGCGACCAAAACGAGCCGTCACGCCGCCCGTTACACCGATGCGGCGGGGGATGAAGAAGTCGACGTTGGCATAACCATCGCCGATACCGTTGCTTTCGTACCAAGCGCCCGCGCGGAGCGCGAGCCGACCCGGGATCGGGTTCACATCCGCGCCGAAGCGAAGGACGTATTGGTTCTGCCAATGCTTCGCGATGCGAATCTCGTTGGGAACGCCCGTGGTGAGCGGCGCACCGACGATGACGGTGATCGGGGGCTCCTCGCCCGCCGGCGCGGTATGCGGCGTGACCACGTATTCATCGACGCGGTTATTGAACTCGTAGGTGAAGTTGAACTCGACGTCGAACCACTGCGTGCCAAGGCCATCCGCGATCTCGCCCGCGACGCCCTTATTGCGATCGAGGCCGTAGTTCACACCGAAGTTCAGCCAGCTCGCTTGGCCAGCCGCGAGTCGCGCGCCGTCGAGGAGGACCGGCTCGACGCCGTACATCGAGCGAACACTCTGATCGAGATAGTAGTTGGGCGAAAGCTCGAGCGTCCCGCTCGCGTCGACATTCGCCGTGTATTGGAAACCGGCCATCACGTTCAGGCCCTTCACCGGCGTCGAGTCGACCGACACGTTGATCCGCGGGACGAAGAGATCCTTTACCTTGAGCGTCGACATCACGTCGGCGACGAAATACTCATTGCCGCCCTGCGCCTGAGTCGCCGACTCATAGCCGACGATGGTCATACCCCAACCGAACGCCACGCCGACGCGGAAGGCCTCGTGAACTTGGTAGGCGACACCGACCGTCGGGAAGAGCTGAAGGTTGCTGATCTCCGCCGTCATATAGCGAGTGGGCGACGGAGCGTAGGGATAGTCGGGGTTGCCGGTTGAGATGTAGCCGACGGTGTCGCCCGATTCGCTGAAACGAATGCCGCTCCGGCCGTGCGGGGCGAGGACACCGAAGCCGAGCGCAAGCCGCTCATGAGCCTTCGGCTTGAACGCGAAGGTCAGCTGAGGGACGGGGGTGACGCCGCGCTGATCGCAAACCATCGGGTTGGCCACGCCGGGATTGGCCACCGGATCGAAAGTGCCGCCGCTTGCGTCGGGGAAAATGGTATCTCCCACGTGCACGCCGCCGATCGTGGAGCCGTCCTCGTGCGTATCGTAGGTTCCGTAACGATCGAAGCAGATATCGTAGAAGTTGAGTGTCGCGTTCGCGTCGATCATCATCCGCGACGGCATCCGCGCGAGCGCCGCCGGGTTGTATCGAAGCGCGAGCGAGGTATCCGCCTTGGCGAACCAAGCGCCGCCACGACCAAGGTCAGAGGCGCCCGCGCCGGGATATTCGAAACCACCAGCCTCGGCCTTCGGCGCGACGAGCAGCGAGAGCGCCGCGATTGCCACAATTGTTAGAAATGAGCGCATCGTTATCGATCCATCCTCGTTGTGTTCGGGACAGGGTATCGAAAACGGCAAAAAGATGAAAGACTAGAATCATATTAACGGGTGATCGCAGAAATGATTCCCCAATCCGGCCCGGACGCAGCTTTCGAGGGCCTTCGATCGTTCATTCGTCGAGGAATTCATCCGGCGCCGAAGGACCCGCCCCGTATTCGTCTTCGCTCCGCGAGGTGAGGTTCTCGAAACGCGTAAAGGCCGCGTGAAAGGCCACCTTCACATCGCCCGTCCCACCCGAACGGTTCTTTCCGACGATGATCTCTGCGAGACCTTTATTTTCCGGATTGTCGCGATTGTAATATTCGTCGCGGTAGACGAACCAGATCATGTCGGCGTCCTGCTCGATCGCGCCGGATTCACGGAGATCCGAGATCTGCGGGCGCTTATCCTTGGTTCCGCGATCCTCGACCTTTCGGTTCAGCTGGGAGAGTGCGATCACGGGGACGCTAAGCTCTTTGGCGAGCGCCTTGAGACTTCGGCTGATCTCGCTGATCTCCTGCTCGCGCGAGTCGATCCGCCGTCCCGAGCGCATCAGCTGGAGATAGTCGACGACGATGAGACCGAGGCCATGCTCGGCTTGAATCCTCCGTGCTTTCGATCGCAGCTCGAGCACGGAGATGCTGGGCGTATCGTCGATGATGATGGGAAGGTCGGTGATCCGTCCGGTGGCATTCGCGAGGCGCTTCCAATCATCGGCCGAAAGTTCGCTCGCCGTCCGGATGCGCATATTGTCAACGCGCGCCTCGCTCGAAAGCAGCCGAAGGGCGAGCTGTTCTTTCGGCATTTCGAGGCTGAAGATCGCCGCGGCCTTTCGATCGGCCATCGCCATATTGACGGCGATATTGAGCGCGAAGGACGTCTTACCCATGCCGGGACGGCCGGCGATGATGATCAGATCGCCGGGGTTCATCCCCGCCGTCATGGCGTCGAGCTTGGTAAACCCCGTCGTCGCGCCCACGATGGGCTGGCGGGATTGTGCCGCGCGGTGAAGGTTCGAAAAGATCTCCGGGATCAGCTCCCCGATCGCCGTATAGGGGTTCGTCTCCCTCGCCTTCGCGACGTTGAAAACGCTCGATTCGGCATAGTCGAGAAATTCCTTGAACTCCCCATAATCACCATAGGCGCGCGCCGCGATCTCACTCACGGCGCGAATGAGCCGCCGAACCGTGGCTTTCTCGCGAATGATCTCGGCATGGGCCTCGATGTGCTCGAGTACGGGAATCGTATCGGTGAGCGAGAGGAGGTAGTCTTCGCCTCCCATCGCCGCGAGTTTATTCCGAGCGACGAGCTCGGCACGGACCGTGATCTGGTCGATTGGGTGGCCGCGTTCGGCGATCGCATCCATCGCTTGGAAGACGATCGCATGCGCCTCCGAGTAAAAATCTTCGGCTGTCAGGATCTCCCGCGCGGTGTCCACCGCGTCGGGATTCAGGAGCATTCCGCCGAGCACCGCGCGCTCCGCATCGAGCGCGTTCGGCATCACGCGGGTTCTCGCGATGAAATTCGAGTCGTCCATGGATTCTGAAACGAGCGCCGTTCAGTCCGCGCGCTGCTTCGCCATCATGCGTCAGCGGAGCGCCGCTTGAAAGTGGAATGCTGCATAAAAAAGGGCGAGCCCAAACGAGCCGCCCTTCTTGTGTATCACCCTAGGGGCGATCAGGCCGCGGTCTTCACCTCGACCTTGATCGTGGCGACGACACCATGCGAGAGCTTCACGTTCAGCTCGTAGGTGCCGACCACCTTGATGGGCTGCTCGGGCATCACGATTTGACGACGGTCGACTTCGATGCCGCGATGCGCAAGGCCCTCGACGATATCCATCGAGGTCACGGAGCCGAAGAGCTTGCCGTCCTCACCCGCCTGCTTGGGCACCATGACGACCACCTTGGCGAGCTCCTCGGCCACCTTCTCGCTCTCGGCGCGAAGCTTCTCGAGGCGCTTCCGTGCGAGCTCTTTTTCATGCTCGATCTGGCGGATGTTGGCGCGAGACGCGATCGACGCGAGCCCACGAGGCACAAGGTAGTTACGCGCAAAGCCGGGACGGACGCGAACGACGTCGCCCGTGATTCCGACCTGCGGGACGTCCTGGAGCAAAACGACTTGGATGTGTGCAGCCATTACTTCACCGCCGTGTAGGGAAGAAGAGCGATATGGCGAGCGCGCTTCACCGCGAGGGTAAGCTCGCGCTGCTGGACCGCCGTCAGGCCCGTGATGCGCCGGGGCATGATCTTTCCGCGCTCGGTAATGAAATGCTTGAGCTGCTGGGGATCTTTATACTCGAACTTGAAGTCCGGCTCCGCGGTGAAACCGGGCGCGCGCTTGCGGCCGCGGCCCCGGCGACGGGGGTTCGTGCCCTCGGTCTCGACCGTGCTTTGCTGTTCAGTCTTCTCTGACGTCATGACTTCCCTCAGCTCTCTTCGTCCTGGGTCTCGGCATCCGCTCCGGCATCCGCGCCGCTCGCCTCGTCGGCACCGTCCTCGTCCTCGTTGGCCTCCTCGGGCTTCTCCTCGTCAGAGGCAGCGGGACGCGGACGCTCGGCGAGACCAAGCTGCGATGCGAGGTCGGGCTCGGGCTCAAACTCGGTCTCCTCGATGGGGAGGAACTGGGTCTGCTCCTCATTCACCTCGACGGCATCCATATCGACGGCATCGCTGAGGAGAACGGTCTGGAAGCGGATCACGGGCTCGAGCAGGCGAAGATTCCGCTCAACCTCGGCGACCGTATCGGAGAAAGCCACGTACTTCACGTAGACGTAAACACCGCGCGAGAACTTCGCGATCTTATAGGCGAGCTTGCGGGAGCCCCAGTTATCCACCTGGGTGATCTTCCCGCCGAGGCCGCGGATGGCTTCACTGACACGCTCAGCGACGCGGGCCGCCTCATCGGCGTTCACCGTTGGGCGAAGGATGTAGATGGTTTCGTATTCGCGCGCCCAGCGGATGCGCTTTTCTGCATTCTCTGACAAGATTTCCTCCTGGACTCTGGCCCCGCCAACACGGCGGAGCGAGGAAGGGTTCGTTTCTTAGCAGCGATCGGGCGAGGCTGCAACGGGGCCGTTTCAGCGCTTGGTGTGAAAGCGGAGCATTGCGGCTTCGACGCCGTCTTCAATGATGGCGCGGAGCGCAGCGCAGGAAAATTCGAGCCTCTCGTCCATTACGGCGCGCTCGTCCTTCGAAAAATCGCTCAGGACATAGGCGGCGACGGGGCGACCGACGGGGCGATCGATGCCAAAGCGGAGCCGCAGAAAGTCTTGAGTGCCGAGATGTCGCGCAATGGAGCGGAGCCCGTTATGCCCTGCAAGACCGCCGCCTTTTTTGATGCGCACCTCGCCAAAAGGTAGATCGAGCTCATCGTGGACGACGATGAGCCGTTCGGGCGGAATACCGAAAAACTTGAGCGCAGGCGCGACGGATTCGCCGCTCAGGTTCATATAGGTCCCGGGCATCAGCAGAACGACTTCTTTGCTTCCAAGATAGGCCTTCGTAAAGACGCCCTTGAACTTCGCCTTAAAAGCAGGCGCGCCAATGTCCTCGGCGAAGCGCATGACGATGTGAAAGCCGATGTTATGGCGGTTACCCGCGTATTTTGAGCCGGGATTTCCGAGACCGACGATGAGGTGCATGGCGATCTTCTTAAACGGCGAGGCCACGCCCCCTCAAATCGAAGGATGCGTGGCCGCGCAACGGGTTTCACAAAGGAGCGAGGATTATTTCTTGCCGTTCCCCGCAGCCTCGGCCTCTGCGCGAGCCGCGGCGCGCTTATCCTCCTCGACGCCGAGGACGAATTGACGCGGGGCGCTCGTCGCCTTCACGTTCGCCGGAAGCTCGAGCGATTCGACGTAGACGCTATCCCCAATGTCGAGGTTGGTGATGTCGACGACGACGCTCGCCGGGATATCCGACGGGGCCGCGACGATGTCGATCGTGCGGATGGCCTGACGGAGTTTTCCACCACGCTGCACACCGCGCGAGCGGCCCTTGGTAACGACGGGCACGGAGGTGTGGACGGGGCGATCCTCCGACACGACGTAGAAGTCGACATGAAGGAGCGCACGGCTCACGGGGTGAACGAGGAGGTCGCGAACCATCACCGAATGCTTGGTCTCGCCAAGTTCGAGCTCGAAGACCTGGTTGCGGCGCTTTTCCGTGCGCAGCCCAGCCTCAAGCGCGCGCGGGGAGAGCGCGATCGGTGTCGCATCCACACCGGGACCGTAAACGACGCCCGGCAGCTTCCCTGCCGCTCGCAGTCGACGTGCGGGCCCCTTTCCGCGCTTTTCGCGGACCTCAGCCTTAATCGCAATCTTTTCCATTATTTCTCCAGAAAGGTGCTCGTGGGCAACCGTTCAGTTGGACCCCAGCCATTGAGGTCCGAAGATCGTAGGGTCTTAAACGAAGAGACTCGAGACCGAATCGCTATGATGGATCCTCTTGATGGCCTCGCCAAGCAAATTGGCGACGGAGAGAACGCGGATCTTACCGGTTTCGGCCGCGCCGGGCGGGAGGGGGATCGAATCGGTGACGATCACCTCCTCGAGCTCGGATTTGACGATTCGCTCGATCGCGGGGCCCGAGAGCACGGGATGAGTCGCGGCGGCGATCACTTTTTTCGCACCCTTGGCGCGGAGAGCCGCGGCGGCGTTCACAAGCGTGCCCGCCGTGTCGATCATATCGTCGAGGATGACGCACTCACGATCGGTGACGTCACCAATGACGTGCATCACTTCCGACACATTGGCCTTCTCACGCCGCTTATCGATGATGGCGAGATCGGCGTCCATGCGCTTGGCATAGGCACGGGTGCGCTCCGTCCCACCGGCGTCGGGTGAGACGAAGACCGGCGGCTCGGAAAATCGCGGGCGTAGATGCTCGAGGAAGACCGGCATCGCGAAGAGATGATCGAAGGGCATATTGAAGAAGCCCTGGATCTGCGCCGCGTGAAGGTCCATCGAGACGACGCGGTTCACGCCGGAGGCGCTGAGGAGGTCCGCCACGAGCTTTGCCGTGATGGGTGTACGCGGCGCCGACTTTCGGTCTTGGCGGGCATAGCCGTAATAGGGGATCACGGCCGTGATGGAGCCCGCGGAGGCCCGCTTGAGCGCGTCCACCATGACGAGCAGCTCCATCAGGTGATCGTTGACAGGAGAGCACGTGGATTGAATCACGTAAACGTCGGCGCCGCGGACGTTCTCCTCGATCTCGACAAAGAGCTCGCCATCAGAGAAGCGAGGAAGGCGGCATCGACCAAGCGGGAGTTCGAGATACGCGGCGATCGCCTCAGCGAGCTTGCGATTCGAGCTCCCCGAAAAAACGCAGGTGGATTTGTACATCGCGGGAGTTCCGGGCGCTTTAATAAAGGTACCGAGCGGGGCGGGGCACGGGGTAGCAGCGCGGCCCGGCCCTGTCAAACGTGATCCTCACCTCCTGAGGAGACGCGAACGCTCACGAAGAAGCTTGCCGCAGCACGCCGCATTCCTCGAATCATTTGCCCACGCGCGACTCTCCCCCTCCGGATGAATCGACCGAGGGCGGCAGACCGAAGCCGAAACCGCAGCCGCTGAGCAAACGCTCGCCGATTTGAAGGGCGAAGCGGTGAGAGAAGTGCGCGCCACTCATGGAATCTTTGCACGGCGCGGCCGCGATCGAGAGGATGAGCGGAACGTCCTCGCTTTCGAGCGAGATACGAGCCGAGCGCGACGCATCCACCGTCAGAATTTCGACCGCGCCTTCCATCTCACGCTGGCCTTCTTCAAGGCTGAGGATAAAGCGATCGTCGAAGAGGTAGAGCGCAATGCTGGGCTCGTTTCCGAAGCCAAAGAAGCGAAGATCGTTTTCGATGAGCGCCTCGAGCTCACGAGTTCGCTCGTTTTGATGGCAGCGAAACGAGCCGTCCGGCGCTTCGAGCCGCGCGCCGCCGAGATCTTCCACGAAGATAAGCGTCTCCCCTTGAGCTCGTCCCCCCACGCCTTGGCGGCGCAGCCTCTCGACAGTCGCGCCATAGCGGACTGTGGCGACTTCCCCCTCTTGCGAACGCTCGAGAAAGAGAAACTGACCTTCGCCGCAGATGTAGAGTTCGAGCGCTGAGGCGACCCGTCCCGATCGCGGTGGATGTCCACGCTCAGGAGCGCCACACGCCCCAAGCATGGGCAGGAGGATGAAGACCCACATCAGCGCAATCCCCTTCATCAGGCGGAGACGGGTTTTGCCATTTAGGGGCGTGCTTCTCATCACGAAAATAGAACGTACGGGCGCGCCCAATTCTTCATCGCGATCGCGCCACCGTTCATCCATCAAGGGGCGAGGCTGTGGGATTCGAAGCGAGGTTCACCGCGCCTCCGAGCGGCAGCGATTTCGAAGGTCGCTATCGCGGATGGCGCCGCATTCCGAAGCGTTTTTTCGCACGATGGCGCGGCAATACGCACGCTTATCGGAATCGCGGATCGCACCACACTCTGCCGCGTTCCCCTTGGATTTGGCGCGGCAGAAGGCGCGCTCATCCGCGTCACGGATGGCCCCGCATTCACTGGAGGCTTCGCGAACCTCGGCGCGACAGCGGCTGCGAAGATCGCTATCGCGGATGGACCCACACTCCGCGGGCTTTTTTCCAACCACGGCGCGGCAGTACGCGCGTTTATCGGAATCGCGAATCGAACCGCATTCGGCTGGATTTCCGCGCTCTTTGGCCCGACAGAGGGCGCGCTCGTCCGAATCTCGAATCGCACCGCAGTTGGCGGAGGCGCGCGGGGTGCCAAAGAGCCCGACCGCCAGAATGAAGGCGAGCGTCGTCACAAAGGTTCTTCGCATTTCATCACCTTAGGTGATGCCACTGATGATTTCACCGGGAGCGCTCGCGAAAAATCCCTCGGACGGTCCGCCTGCCCGGCGCTCATCGCGCCCAGGCGCAAGGTGAGAAGCGAGCGAAATTCGCGCTCGACTTGGCGCGAGAGATGAAACATGTTCTATTTCACTGCTGTGTCGAAGAAAGTCATTCCCGCAATCGAGGGCTTCTTCACGATGGATCCCGAGGCGCCCCGCCTTCTCGGGACCCAGTGTAAAGCCTGTCAAACCTATTTCTTCCCACCCGAGCGCGGCTATTGCCGAAATCCGGAGTGCGACTCGGAGGAGCTCGAGACCGTCGAGCTCAGTCATGAAGGCACGCTCTGGAGCTACTCGCACAACGGCTACAAGCCCCCGCCTCCCTACGTCTCGCCGACCGAGGAATTCGAGCCCTTTGCCGTCGCGGCCGTCGAGCTCGAGCGCGAGAAGATGGTCGTGATGGGCATGGTGCCAAAGCCCTATACACACGAAGACCTCAAGGTCGGTCAGCGCATGCAGCTCGTCCTCGATCCGCTTTACGAAACGGATGAGGAGCGCGTGATGGTTTGGAAGTGGCGGCCCGTCGAGGGCGGAGGTTCGAAATGAGCAAGGAAGTCGCCATCGCGGGCGTCGGGATGCACCCCTGGGGAAAATGGGGACGCAATTTCGTCGAGTACGGCGTGAAAGCCGCGCGCGACGCCCTGAAGGATGCCGGTCTCGAATGGAAGGACGTCGATTTCGTCGTCGGCGGCGACACGATGCGCAACGGCTATCCCGGCTATGTTGCAGGATCGACCTTCGCTGAGGCCCTCGGCTTCAAGGGTACCCAGATCGCGAGCGTCTACGGCGCGTGCGCGACCGGAGCGCAAGCCATCGACGCTGCGCGCGCACGCATCCTTGCCGGTCTCGCCGAGGTCGTCCTCGTCGTTGGAGCGGACGCCGCGCCCAAGGGCTTCTTCGCGCCGCAGAAGGGCGATCGGCCCGAGGATCGCGATTGGCAGCGATTCCGACTGGTCGGTATGACGAATCCGAACTACTTCGGGTTGTATGCGCGCCGCCGCATGGCGCTCTACGGAGCGACGAGCGAGGATTTCGCAGCGGTGAAGGTGAAGAACGCGCGGCATGGGCTTCACAATCCGTACGCGCGCTACCGCAAAGAAGTCACCGCCGAAGAGATCGCCGCCTCACCGCTGGTCGCCGATCCGCTCCGGCTTCTCGATATTTGTGCGACGAGCGATGGCGGTGCCGCTGTGATCCTGACGAGCATCGAATTCGCCGAAAAGCGCGGGCTCAAGGTGCCGCGCATCGCGGCGATCAACGCTGCGACGCCGACCTATCCGAACCCCATCCTCGATATGCCCTATATCGCGACCGACTCATGGGCTGTGGTTCAGCCCGATGCGCGCGGCTTCAAGCCGAGCATCGCCTACGGCGCCTATGAAGAGGCCGGAATTGGACCTGAGGATCTCGATCTCGCCGAGGTCTACGATCTCAGCACGGCGCTCGAGCTCGATTGGTACGAACAGATCGGGCTCTGCGGCGAGGGCGAGGCGGAGGCTTTTCTCCGCTCGGGCGCGACGACGTTCGGCGGGAAGATTCCCGTAAATCCGAGCGGGGGTCTTGCCTGCTTTGGCGAGGCGGTACCGGCTCAGGCGATCGCGCAAGTCTGTGAGCTCGCTTGGCAGATCCGCGGCGTGGCCGAGGGTCGTCAGGTCGAGGGAGCGAAGGTCGGACTCTCGATCAACCAAGGGCTCTTTGGCCACGGCTCTGCGATCATCGTGAAGGGCTGAGTCACGCACGAAACCACGTCAATCAGGGCGTCTTCCTCCATCGCGAGAGGGAGACGCCCTTTTACGCTGGGAGCTATCCGGCGAGGACGTCGAGGTATTCGCGGACGACCTTATCCAGTCCGACGAAGAGCGCGCGCGAGATCAGAGCGTGGCCAATCGAGACCTCATCGAGGTGGGGGAGCGTCCGGAAAAGGGTAAGGTTATCGAGATCGAGATCGTGACCGGCGTTGATTCCAAGCCCGAGCTCGTGAGCGAGCGTTGCTGCTTCGACATAGCGTCTGAGCTCGCGCTCTCCCTCGCCCCGCTCGAAGGCTCGCGCGTAGGGCTCGGTATAGAGCTCGACGCGATCGGCGCCGAGAGAGCGCGCCCAACGAATGGGCTCGGGTAGCGCTTCGACAAAGAGCGAGACGCGGATGCCCGCCTCTTTGAGCGCCGGGATTGCCGTCTTCAGCGCCGCAGTCTGATTCGCCTCGGACCAGCCCGCCTGGCTCGTAATCTCATGCGGCAACACGGGGACGAGGGTGCACTGATCCGGCCGAACATCGAGGACCATCGCGAGGAGATCATCACGCGGATCGCCTTCGATATTGAACTCGACTCGTCCTCGTTCGGGTGCCAGCCTCTCGGCAATCGCGCGCACATCCTCGGGCGTGATATGGCGCTGATCCTCGCGAGGATGGACGGTGATCCCGCGGCATCCGGCGGAGAGGATCACGTCGACTCCGTCGATGAGGTTGGGAACCTCGCCTCCGCGCGAATTTCGCAGCGTGGCGATCTTATTGACATTGACGCTGAGTTGAACCATTCGAATCAAAGCGC
This sequence comes from Sandaracinaceae bacterium, assembly GCA_012514415.1. Lineage (GTDB taxonomy): Bacteria > Myxococcota_A > Polyangia > Polyangiales > Houyiibacteriaceae > JAAYBZ01. The sequence continues at coordinate 741 of JAAZAH010000004.1, read as the reverse complement.
AGCATGCGCCCTAAAGCGAGAAGACGCCATGCCGCCCTTCGAAATCATCCAAGCACTCCGGTTCGCGAAATTTCTCGCGATCGCTCTTTATGGAGGCGGAATCTTGGCCGTATTCGCGGCAGAGAGCGTCCCGAGACGCAGATCGATTCTGGCGTGGATCGTTGGTCCGTCATTTCTTGCGACGTGGACGCTCGGCTTTTTCCTCGCTTTCATGACGGAGACGCGGCTTCTATCGGCGTTCGTGATTTACACGCTCGCCGCCTCCTTCCTCGCGCTCCAGGCCGCGCTCTACTACGGCTCGGCCGAGGGGAGATCACGGCGGGGCGCAGCGACGCTCGCCGCGATTGCGCTCCTCGCGAGTTATGCCTTTATGGTCTATCGGCACCAGCTCTGATGGCCGATGCGCTGAACCGCGCGGCCGATGACTCCCGATGCGATGTCATTGCGCCGCGGCCGCTTCTTCCGCTGCAATCTTCATCTGCATTTTCATCAAGGCGTCCATGATGAACGGCTTTGCGAGGATGAGGCCATTGACCGACGAGTCGAGCGTGGTGCAAAGGCCGTTGAGCATGCCGAGCGTGCGTCCATAGAGCACGACGTCCGTCGGGATGTGGATGCCCTCGATCTGATCGAGCGTCTCTTTCGCGTCCGCGGCGACCTGATTGAAGTCGACCTTCTTGAGCTCGTCGGGCGAAAGATCGTAATAGCGCTCGAAGAACTCGCCGGCGATCGGCTTGGCCT
>JAAZAH010000364.1 GCA_012514415.1 Sandaracinaceae bacterium | reverse complement strand
CTTATCTTCCCGCATCTTTTGACGGGAGGAGTGATGGCGGAGCACCTTCAGCGCTCGCCTTCAAAGGTGCGACGCTGAAGCGCGCGCTTCGAAGCTGGGGGAATGGCTCGCCGGGCGCGCTGGTCGACTGGGCAAAAGCGAGCGACCTCGACGTTCGCGTGTACGATGACGGGACCGAGGCGCTCAGCCGAACCGCCCAGTGATGTACTCTTCGGTCCGCTTCACGCGAGGGCGGGTGAAGATGATCGAGGTCTCATCGTATTCGATGAGCTCTCCCATATAGAAGAAGGCCGTATAATCGCTCACTCGCGCGGCCTGCTGCATCGAGTGCGTCACGATGGCGATCGTATAATCCTTCTTGAGCTCGCGGATGAGCTCCTCGATGCGTGCGGTGGCGATGGGATCGAGGGCCGAGGCGGGCTCGTCCATGAGGAGAACCTCGGGGCGAACGGCGAGGGCGCGCGCGATGCAAAGCCGCTGCTGCTGTCCGCCCGAAAGACCGAGCGCGGACTTATCGAGGCGATCCTTCACCTCATCCCAAAGCGCGGCTCCACGGAGGCTTTCCTCGACGCGCTCGGCGATGAGCTGATTGTCCTTTACGCCGGCGATGCGGAGGCCAAAGGCCACGTTTTCGAAGATGCTCTTGGGGAAGGGGTTCGACTTTTGGAAGACCATCCCAACGCGGCGACGCACTTCGACCGCGTCCACACCTTTACCGTAGATGTCTTGACCGTCGAGGGTGATTCTACCGCGGACCCGCGCGCCCTCGATCGTATCGTTCATGCGGTTGAGGCTGCGGAGGAAGGTGCTCTTTCCACAGCCAGAAGGCCCAATGAGCGCGGTCACGCTGCGATCGGCGATGCCGATGGAGACGCTCTTGATCGCCTCGGTCTCGCCGTAAAACACCGAGACGTTTTCTGCGAGCATCTTGACATTCTCGATGGGTTGCTCGGGACGCTGATGCTCTGTGAGGTTTTCGCGATTCTCTTTCATGGAAACGAACCTGCCCCCTTAGGAAGGGCGAAGCGCGCGTCGGGAGCGGCTCCGGATGATGATGGCGATGAGGTTGAGGGAGAAGGTGAGCGCGAGCAGGACGAGGACCGTCCCGAAAAGCGCGGGCCGCGCGGCGTCGACATTGGGCGATTGCGTGGCAAGTGCGTAGACGTGATAGCCGAGATGCATGAACATATCCCGGAGATCGTCAGGGAGCTCGGGGAGGAAGTTGGCCGCCCCGACGAAAATGATGGGCGCGACTTCGCCCATCCCGCGGCTCACGCCGAGGATCACGCCCGTGAGGATTCCGCCGCGAGCGTTTGGAAGGACGATCGTGAGGGTCGTCTGAAATTTCGTGGCACCGAGCGCGAGTGAGGCATCGCGCAGCTCACCGGGCACGGTCTTGAGCGCCTCCTCGGTCGTGACGATCACCACGGGCAGGGTGAGCACCGCGAGCGTGAGCGAGGCCCAGAGGATCGACGGCTGACCCCAGATCGGACGCGGAATGTCGCCGTAGATCAGCGAATCCATCGTTCCCCCGACGAAGATCACGAAAAAGCCGAGACCGAATAGGCCGAAGACGATCGAGGGGACGCCTGCGAGGTTATGAATGGCCGTCCGGATGATGGCCGCGATCTTGCTTCGAGAGCTCGCATATTCATTGAGCCAGATCGCCGTCGCAAGGCCGATAGGCACGCCCGCGATCGTCATCAGAAGGGTCATGAAGACCGTTCCATAGATCGCCGGGAAGATGCCGCCGCCGGTCATGTCGGCCGTGGGCGCTTCGGTGAGGAATTCGGCCGTGACGACCGGCGCGCCGTTCCAGAGGATCTCGCCGAAAAGTACGACGAGGATCACCAGGATGATGACAAGCGCCAGCCCACTCAGCGCCGCGAGGAGATAGTCTTTTCCGGTCTTGTTCACTCAGCCCGCCGTGAGCTTCCGGAGGAGACGATCGGTGATCATCTTCCCGCCGAGGTTGATGATAAACGTGATGATGAAGAGGATCACGCCGAGGAGGAAGAGAATGCGCCAATGCGGCTCACCCCGCGCCACTTCGCCGAGCTCGGCCGCAATCGTTGCCGTCACGGTGCGGACGCTCGTGGTGAAATCGAAGATCTCCATCACTGCTGCGTTCCCTGAAGCCATGAGCACGATCATGGTCTCGCCGATGGCGCGGCCAAAACCGAGGATGATTGCGGCGGTGATCCCTGGGATGGCGGCCGGGATGATCACGCGGAGCGCGATCTGATACTTCCGTGCGCCGAGCGCGAGCGCAGCCTCGGAGAGGCTCTTTGGGACGGCCTGGATGGCGTCCTCGGAGATCGTGAAGATGACGGGGACGATCGTGATGGCGAGTCCAATCGCAGCGACGACGCCGTTCAGACGATAGGTAAAGCCGAAGACGGCTTGAGTGAAGCTCGCGACGATCATCAGGGCGAAGAAGCCGAGGACGACCGAGGGAACGCCCGCGAGCAGTTCGATGATCGGCTTGGTGATCTCGCGGATTCGAGGCGGGGCGTAGATCGCAACAAAAACAGCGCAGCCGACGCCGAGCGGCACCGAGATGAGCATCGCGAGGATGGTCACCTTCAACGAGCCGACAAAGAGCGGGATCATATTGAACTTCGGCGTCCCGCCGATGGGCTGCCAGATGGCGACGGCCTCATCGTAGCCATCCCAAATGCGCGGGATGAAAAGATCGCGGAGACGCATTTCATCGCGAACGCCTTCCTCAAAGAAGAGAGGGATGGCCTCGCGTGCGATGAAGAGAAAGATGAGGGCGATCGCGAGGACCGCGCTGAATGCGAGGGCGGCGATCAAACGCTCGGCCCATCGATGCCATCGTGGAGTGGGCAGGGCCTCGGTGAGTGGGGGTCGCTTCTCGCTCATCAT
>JAAZAH010000363.1 GCA_012514415.1 Sandaracinaceae bacterium | reverse complement strand
CTCGCAATACCATTTGGCGAACCTCTCAAGTGTCTCCTGGTTATCCACCGTTGGTTCGTATCCGAGCTTCGTCCGCGCCGCTGAGATGTCGAGCGTGAGCGAATATCGCAAGACCTCGATCTGGAGTCGGAAGAGCGGAGGATCGTCCGTGCGTCCGAAGAGCCGGTACGCGCCCTCGACCACTGAAGCGGCCGCATACGCCAGCGGAAACGGCACGGTCCCCGGCTCGAATGGCCTCCCAGTCAGCTCGGCGAGGATTTCGAGCATGGTGAACAAGCGGACCGGGTCGGCGTTGGCGATATTGTAGGTCGCGCCGCACAATGAGGCATCGGCGTCGATCGCGAGGAGGAGCGCATCGAGGAGGTTTTCGATCGCGGTGATATGAACCAGGGGATCGTGTCCTTTGAGCTGCTTGAGCTTCCCCGAGTCCATCGCCTCAACGAAGCGCGGAAAGAACTTATCGTCAGCGGCTCCCGTGACCATTCGAGGGCGCAACGAGATCGTCTCGATTCCTCGACCATTCTGGGCGAGGACGTACTCGTCGGCGATGCGTTTCGTCTGGGCGTAGGGATCCGAGAGGAGTCCCGGTGGTGAATTCTCGGTCGCGCCGATGACGTCTCGCCCTCCGAAATAGATACTCGGCGAGGAGAGAAAGACGAAGCGTTTGACGCCGCGCCGCTTGGCGGCTTCGAGGAGACGCTCGGTGGCGCGGACGTTGGCCGCTTCGAAGAGCTCCCTCGGCCCAAACGCCTCGGACCGCGCGGCGGCGTGGACGATGATCTCGCATCCATCAACGAGCCCATCGAGCGAATCGTCCTCGGTGAGATCGGCGGTGAAGAAGCTCGCTCCCTCAAGGCCGAGCTTCTCGAAAGGCATCCGGTTGCGCCCGGTCCCTCGCACTTCGAATCCGCGCTCGAGGAGGTGACGCGCGAGGCGGCCTCCAATGAAGCCGCTAGCGCCCGTGATGAGAACCCTTCTGCCACCGCCCATACGTACCACTCCTAGCTTGCGTTCAACTCCGCTATGAATCGGATCACGTCCATATCCATCGAACCGACAATGAACGTGCCGATGCACGATTCCTTCCAGCGCTGGAAACGATCCCGAATCCGATCTTTGCTTCCGACCAGATACACGGCGTCGATCATCTCGTCGGTGACGGCCATGATCGCGCCCTTACGATCGCCCTCGAACCAAAGATCTTGGATCTTCTGACATTCCGCCTCGAAGCCCGATTGGCTGAGGAAGTCTTTGTAGAAATTCTTCTTTCGCGAGCCCATCCCGCCAATGTAGAAGCCGAGCTGTTGCTTCATCGGAATGCGCGCGCTTTCGAGATCGTCGTTGATGACGACCATCACAGTGACCGCGACGTCGAACGTCGAGAAATCCTTATGGCGCTCACTCTTTTCGAAGCCCCGCTTGACGTTTGATTCCACGTAGCTCGGCGCATCCGGATTGAAGGTGGTGAGAAGAAGGCCATCGCAGAGCTCTCCCGCCTGCTCTTGAGCCTTCGGCGCGAGCGCGCCCACATAGATGGGGATCTCGGGGTTGCCATGAAGGATGCTCTTCAGCGGCTTGCCTTGGCCGGTCGAGCCGGGGCCGTCGTAAGGGATGCGGTATTTTTCACCGTGATGGACGAGCGGTTCCTTTCGCTCGATGATCTTCCGGACGATTTGCACGTATTCGCGCACCCAAGTGAGCGGCTTATCGAAGGGCTGACCATGCCACCCTTCAACAACCTGCGGCCCCGAAGTTCCGAGACCCAAGATGAATCGACCGCCCGAAAGCGCGTCCATCGTCATCGCCGTCATCGCGGTATTGGCGGGCGATCGGCCGGGGATCTGCATGATGCCGGTGCCGAGGCGGATCTTTTCGGTATGCGCGCCGAGCCAAGCGAGGGGGCTGACGGCGTCCGAGCCCCAAGCCTCAGCCGTCCAGACCGAGTCGTAGCCGAGGCGCTCCGCCTCCTGAACCTTCCCGATGGGGAGGCCGTGGTGATCGAACCCAACTTTATCTGCGGCGTCCATCTGAGCGATGGGGCCGCCCATCTTGGCGCCGGAATAGCCGACAACAAAACCGAGCTTCATGAGGGATCCCTTCGGCAATGCGCTCCAAAAACAGAACGCGTTCTATTTTGCCTGTAGTGTTGCTCAGGCGCAGGGAAAGGGGCAAGGAATTCGGTGTCACCTCCCGCGCAAAACGCGCGATCCATCGGTGCGCTCATCGTCCGCCGCCTCTCGAGCTCCGCGCCTCTCTCGGGCTCATTCCGCGCGCGCGTCGATAGGCGCGAGAAAAATTTCCCGAATCGCTATAAGCGAGGCGATGGGCGATCTCGGTGATGGTGAGCTCGTCGTCGCCGAGCAAACGATCGGCCTCTTCCATGCGGATGTCTT
>JAAZAH010000362.1 GCA_012514415.1 Sandaracinaceae bacterium | reverse complement strand
TTTTTCCCCGACGCACGTTTAAACTTCGCAGAAAACCTCCTCCGGCGCCGGGATGATGCCATCGCAATGATCTACGCCACCGAGGAGGGGACGCGCCGAACGCTTCGCTTTCGCGAGGTGTACGAGCAGGTAGGAAGGCTCCAGCGCGCGATGCGTGCAGCGGGCGTGCGGACTGGAGATCGAGTCGCCGCCTATCTGCCGAACCTCCCAGAAACCATCCGCATCATGCTCGCCGCCTCGAGCCTTGGAGCCGTCTTCTCTTCGAGCTCGCCGGATTTCGGGGTGGATGGCGTGCTCGATCGCTTTGGCCAGATTGAGCCCGTCCTCTTTTTCGCAAGCGATGGCTATATCTACGGTGGAAAGCGCATCGAGACCCTCTCTAAAGCCAAAGAGATCCACCAAAGACTCGGCCTCGAGCATCCGCCCATCGTCGTGCCGAACCTCGACAGCCCGCCATCGAAAGAAGCCTTGGAGGGCGCGGTCCTCTTCGAGGCCTTTGCGAATTCTGCGCCTGAAGAGCCAAATGGCACGCCCCTTCGTTTTGAGCGCCTCCCCTTCAACCACCCCCTCTACATTCTCTACTCGAGCGGAACCACGGGAAAGCCCAAATGCATCGTCCACGGGCAGGGGGGAACGCTTCTCCAACACCTCAAGGAGCATCGCCTCCATACACGCATCGGTCCGCTCGATCGCTTCTTCTACTTCACGACCTGCGGGTGGATGATGTGGAACTGGCTCGTAAGCGGCCTCGCCTCCGAAGCCACGCTCATTCTCTTTGACGGAAATCCACTCGCAAACGACGGAAAGGTCCTCTTCGAGCTCGCCGAGCGCGAATCGATCGCCATCTTCGGTACAAGCGCGAAATTCATCGACGCCGTCCATAAGGGGGGCATCGTTCCGAAAGACATTGCCGATCTAAGCTCCATACGGACGATCCTCTCCACGGGATCCCCGCTCTCGCCCGAGTCCTTTGATTTCGTCTACGACGCCTTCGGCAAAGACATTCACCTCGCGAGTATCTCGGGCGGAACGGACATCGTCTCTTGTTTCGTCCTTGGCGATCCCACCCTCCCCGTCTACCGAGGTGAGATTCAATGCGCCGGCCTCGGGATGGACGTCCAAATCTACTCCGATGAAGGCAAGCGGATCGTCGGAGAGCAAGGCGAGCTGGTCTGCGCTTCACCCTTTCCATCGATGCCCATTGGCTTCTTCGGCGATGATGGCAACCGATCTCGCTATCGCGCGGCCTATTTCGAGCGTTTTAAGGGTGTGTGGTGCCATGGAGATTTCACCATGGAAACGGAGCGCGGCGGCTTCATCATCACTGGTCGCTCCGACGCAATCCTCAATCCGGGGGGCGTCCGCATCGGAACGGCCGAGATCTACAACCAATGCGAGCGCATCCCCGAGATCCTCGAATCCGTTGTGATCGGCCAGCCCTATCGCGGAGATGTCCGCGTCGTCCTCTTTGTCGTGCTCCGCGAAGGCATCGAGCTGACCGACGAGCTTCAGAAGAAGATCCGCGATACGATTCGCGCCAATACGAGTCCCCGTCACGTCCCCGCGAAGATTGTCGAGGTACCCGAAATTCCGCGCACGCGAAGCGGAAAGATCAGCGAGCTCACCGTGCGTGATCTCGTGATCGGCA
>JAAZAH010000042.1 GCA_012514415.1 Sandaracinaceae bacterium | reverse complement strand
GCCGACCGTCGCGCGGCAATCCCGATCGATGTCATCCGCTCGCACGCGATGGCAGGGGAGGGGGTCGAAGTAGTTCGCCGGCGTCGAATCGTCCATGCAGCGCTTGTAAGCGTCCTCGCAGAGCTCGGGCCGGTCGACGCTCGACGCCGCGACGACGCCCTCCACCGTGCAGGAGAGCTCCTGCTGCTTCTTGGGCGTGAAGACCTTATCTACGCGGGACTGAACCCAGTTGCAGAGCTCCTCTGCATCGTCGGTTCGAAGATCGTTCAGCTCGAGATCGGGATCGAGGCCGGAGCCACTGCCGCAGCCGAGGGCGAGACTGAGAATCGTGAGCATGGGGAGCAGGCGGGTGATCGGCATCGTAACCATCCTCCGGGTGGAGCGATCGCGCTCCGGGTTCAGCAACCAACGGGCCATGTGGCCGGTTTATCGAAATGGATTTCAGCCCGCCCGGCTCGAGATGCGTCAGAGAAGATCCGAGCGACCCTCGTCCGAGACTTGGACGAGACAACCCAGAATCTCCACCGCCGCACCACATCCGAACGGGATGTACGTCTAAGCTTAGTGGATTTCAGCTACGCTGTCCCACTCGAGATCGTCCCTAAGAATGAAAAAAATGAGGTGAAGCGGCGGGGATTTGAAAGGCAGCGCCATTTTGCAACTGGGTGAGAGCGTGCGGCTCGGATGCCGCCCTCAAGCGGGTCCGCAACGCGCCCTTTTGGGCGACCGCGTTCAGCCGCCCGATGAAAGACCCGCCGTACAGCTTTCGCCGAGCCGCCGGCATTCGGGCACGTCGAAGACGTTCTCGATCGCCCTCGAGTCGACACTTCCGCTCAGGAGATTGTCGCAAGTGAGTTCTTTCGATACCTCGCGAACGCGGTCTTCGATGGCTCGGAGGCAGTCCTCGTATTCGGCGACGGTGGCTTCGCAGCCCGGAAGATAGGCGTCGTCATCGAGCTCATCGCAAGCGTCAAACGCGTTCCGTTCGGCGTTGCGACGATCTTCCAGGCGCTGCTCAAGGCAGCGATCCCGCTCCTCTTCGCAGCGGAAGGTGGTGAGGGGGAGCAGCTCGGCGAGGTAGCCGGTGACGGAGCAGGCGGCTCGGTCGAAGTTCCGGCTTGTGAAGATGTCTTCGAGCATCTCGCCTGTGAAGCGACAGATGCGCGATGCATCGCCATCGTCGAGTTCGCTGAGCTTACGGTTTCCGGGGACCCCCGAGCTTGGGCCGCATCCAGCCATGAGAAAGCCGAGCAGCATGAAAAAGGAGATTCGTTGAGCCTTCATTTGCCATCCCTTGCGTGATCACCCCGAAGGGCGCTCGATTGACGTGGCTCACTATCGCAGACGGCCCCTTGATTTCCACGTGCTTTGCGCTTTTCGTCGCGATTAAAGGATGAATTTTGGTGCTCTTGAATTCTTTGATTCGGCGCCGTTCGATGCCCCAAGAAAATTGAAGTCCTAAGGCGTAAAAGCAAAGAGGCGCCTCCTGGGATGGGGGGCGCCTCCGCCACGCTTGACAGACTCTTGCGCTTCAGCGCTCGCAGCGCTCCACCACGCTCTCGCAGGCGGGGATGTTCGAGGGATCGTCCAGATCGTCGAAGATGTTCTCGCCTTCTTCCGAGCGGAGGCTATCGCAGGTGATGTCGCTAAAGGCGTCCTTCATGCGATCGCGCATGGCGCGGATGCAGTCTTCGAACTCCTTGACCGTCACATCACACGTTTCGGGGAAATCCAAGAAATCATCGTCGTCGTCACAGACTGTGAAGCCATCGTCGAACTCATCATCGAGATCGTCGTCGTCCTTCATGCACTCATCGCGGAGGTCTTCGCACGTGCCGAGTCCCGACTGCTCGAAGGCGAACCCTTGGAAGCTGCAGAGCGCCCGCCGAGCGTTCGTTCCGTCGAATACGTCCTTCATCAGGTCTGCGGTGTACTCGCAGAGCTTCTCGTTATCGTCGCGCGTCAGCTCGTTTAGAGGCTTGTTGCCATCGACTCCTGAGCTGGAGCCGCAGGCGGCGGTGACGATTCCAAGGGAAAGCGCGAGGGAGGGCCGAAAT
>JAAZAH010000361.1 GCA_012514415.1 Sandaracinaceae bacterium | reverse complement strand
TATCGCCAAGCTTCGTCAGCACATAGAAAACAGCCTTCGCCATGAAGGACGCATGTCGCAAGCCCGATTGGATCTGCTCTAGATTCACTCTCACCTCCACGCGTGACACGCCCGCGCGGAGGCGAGGACGAAGTCGACGCTATTCGTCCGAGGATAGACCCTCGTCTTGGCCCGTGACGATACCATCATCTCGAGCCTCGCTTGAAGCCTGTTCTGATGCTTCGTCAAGTTCGTCGACATGGGCGGCTGCGATGCGCGCGACATCGACAACCTTTTCTTTTCCGCGAAGCCGGATGACGATCACCCCTTGGGTGTTCCGCCCCGCGCGCCGGATCTCATGGACGCGTGTGCGGATGATCTGCCCGCCATCGGTGATCACGATCAGCTGGTCCTCCGGCTCCACAAGCGCGAGGCGGACAAGCTCGCCATTTCGCTCGGAGCAATCCATGGCGATGATGCCCTTGCCGGCGCGGCTCTGGACGCGATGCTCGGAGACGGCCGTGCGCTTTCCATAGCCGTTTTCGCTGATGGCAAGCACCTCTTGTTTCTCGGGATCGGTGATGACCCCGACGCCGACGAGGCGATCGCCTTCGCGAAGGTCGATTCCCTTGACTCCAGCAGCGCTCCGCCCCATCGCGCGGAGATCGTTGAGCGAGAAGCGAATGCTCATTCCCTTTGCCGTTCCGAGCATGATCTCGTCGTTATCCCGAACGACGCATGCATCGAGGAGCTCATCGCCATCATCGAGCCCGACCGCCACGATGCCCGTCTGTCGGATGTTGGCATAAGCATCGAGGAGCGTGCGCTTCACCTTGCCGCGCTTCGTCACCGTGAGGAGAGAGGCATCTTCATGGAACTCACGCACGGGAACCACGACCGCGAGGCTCTCATCCTTTTGGAGGCCGACGAAGTTCACAATGGCCCGCCCCCGCGATGCGCGACCACCCTCGGGGATCTCATAAACGCGCTTTCGGTAGACACGCCCTTTATCCGTGAGGAAAAGAAGGGTCGCGTGTGCGTTCACGACGAAGACGCTTGAGACGAAATCCTCATCGCGCGTATCCATCGCCCGGAGGCCCTTCCCTCCGCGGCCCTGCGCACGGTACTCGCCGAGCGGGACACGCTTGATATAGCCCGCGCGGCTCAGCGTGACGACGACTTCCTCATCGGCGACCAGATCCTCGATGGAAATATCCCCCGCAGCGTCGATGATCTCGGTGCGGCGATCGTCGCCGTATTTTTCGCGGATCTCGATGAGCTCGTCGGTGATCACCTCAAGAAGACGCGCCTCGGAAGCGAGGATCGCCTCAAGCTCCGCGATGAGCTCCGAGATCTCGCCATATTCGGCCGCGAGCTTCTCGCGCTCAAGGCCCGTGAGGCGGCTGAGGCGCATCTCAAGGATCGCCTTCGCCTGGCGCTCGCTGAGGAAATAATCGCCTCTCGCGCGAGCGCGCTCGATCTCCTCTTCGGGCCTGCCGGCGCGGCGCACAAACTCTTCAAGCCCCTTGAGCGGGAGCTGCCTGAGGCGCTTCCTCGCCTCCTCGGGATCGCGCGAATCGCGGATGGTCTGGACGACGAGATCGACCTCGGTGACGGCCATCCCAAGCCCTTCAACGATCTCTCGCTGCGCGATGGCCTGACGAAGATCGTAGCGGGTGCGGCGCGTGACGATTTCGCGCCGATGGAGGATGAAGTGTTCGAGCGTCTGCTTCAGCGTGAGCGTCGCGGGGCGCTGTCCGACGATGGCAAGACAGTTGTAGCCAAACGTCGATTGGAGCGCGGTCATCTGGTAGAGCTGGTTGAGTACGATCTCACCGTGCGCGTCTCGCTTCAGCTCGATGACCATGCGCATCCCCTCGCGATCGCTCTCATCGCGAAGATCGGAGATGCCCTCGATGCGCTTTTCACGGACGAGCTCCGCAATCTTTTTGAGCAGCTCGGCCTTATTCACCTGGTAGGGGATCTCGGTGACGATGATGCGCTCGCGATCGTTCCGTCCAGGCATCGGCTCGATATGAGCCCGCGCGCGCATCACGACGCGACCGCGGCCCGATTGATAGGCCTCGACGATGCCGCGCCGCCCGTAGATAAAGCCCGCGGTCGGGAAGTCCGGCCCCTTGACGCCGAGCCGCCCCGTTTCGGGATCGTCCCGCATGAGCTCATCGACTGTGAGGCTCGGATCCTCGATCAAACGGATCGTGGCATCGATGATCTCGCGCAGATTATGCGGCGGGATATTCGTCGCCATACCGACGGCAATTCCGCCCGAGCCGTTGACCAAGAGATTCGGGAATCGGCTCGGAAGGACGCTCGGTTCCTCCTCGGACTCATCGAAGTTCGGCGTGAAATCCACCGTATCTTTTTCGATATCCGCGAGGAGCTCTGCCGCAAGGCGCGACATGCGCACCTCGGTATAACGCATCGCCGCCGCGGAGTCCCCGTCGACCGAGCCGAAGTTCCCCTGCCCATCAATGAGCGGGTAGCGCATCGAGAAATCTTGCGCGAGGCGCACCAAGGCGTCGTAGACGGCGGAGTCGCCATGGGGGTGGTATTTACCAAGGACATCACCGACGATACGCGCGCTCTTTCTGTACGGGCCGCTGGCCGTGACCTTCTGGTCGTACATGGAGTAGAGAATCCGCCGGTGGACGGGCTTGAGGCCGTCGCGCACATCCGGGATTGCGCGCCCAATGATGACGGACATCGCGTAGTCGAGATACGAGCGACGCATCTCGTCTTCGATGGTGATCGGGAGGGTATTGAACGAATCAGCCATGGTCTCCTCAGCGGCGCTGAGCCCCGCGGAAGCGGCTGCTTCCGGGCCCGCGCGCGCGAACGCTAGAGTTAAGCATGAAACCGAGGTTTTTTCAGCATATTTCGGCCCTTGGCGGGTGAATCGGACCGCTTTCGGTCCGGCCCCCGCACCGAGGCGCGAAACATGCGTCTTTGCGGATATTTTGACGCGATCCCGGAGCTCGATTTAGACGGCCCCCATGGATCCCTCGATGCGCGATCTCGATCAACTCGAAGAAATCGATGATTCGGCGCCGTCTCGGCGCGTCGCTGTGCTCATCATGGCCGCCCTCTCCACGGCAGGCCTTGTCTTCGCCATGGGCATCCTCCTCCGCGGCGAGAGCGCGAGCGGTCAGCTCGAAGACGATCCGCTGCTTGCGTTCGACGCCATCGATCGCGCCGTGATGGGGCGCGCTGAGGCAGACGGCGAAGATGCCAAGTCGGAGGACGCTCGCAATGAACACGCACCCGCGACTGAAACCGAGCTTACCTTCCATCGCTCCCTCATCAGCGATCAGAGCCCTGAGCTGCTCGCGGCAATCGAGGCCGCCAACGCCGAACTTCGCTCTCTCGAAGCCGGTCAGCGCGGCGGCGAAGGAATCTCCATCGGCGAAGACAAAACCCCTCTTCGCAACCTTGCCCTCGCGCTCGCCGAAAACCACGACGTGAGCACCGAGGTCGAAAAGAACGCCCGGTCCGACGATGCGGAGGCCAAAAATGCCGATCGCTCCACTCGCTTCGAACTGCCTCGAGCGAAGACAAAGCCGACCGAGAACGCGAGCGAGGAGTCGAGCGGCGACGAGCCTCAACCCGCGACGCCCATCGATCGGGGCTACGCGCTCCAAGTCGGAAGCTATAAAAACCGCGCCGACGCCGAGCTCTTCGCGAAGGATCTCGAAAAGAAGGGCTACGATGTCTTCATCGAAAGAGCGACCATTGAGGGCCGAGGCGAATTTCATCGCGTCCGCCTCGGGCCCTTCGCACACCGCGGTGAAGCCCTCCGCCTCCGCTCAAGCTTCGAAGCCAAAGAGCGCATCTATCCGCTCCTTGTTCGCCTCGAAGGCCGCTGAGCTGAAATCGCCCCGCCGCCGCGCTATCTTGTGGGGATGGAGAAGGGGCTCATCTTGGCGGGAGACTTGGGCGGGACAAAAACCATCCTCGCCCTCTATCAAAATCAACTCGGCGGAGCGCTCGTTCATCGCGCCACGTTCGGTAGCCGTGAATACGCATCCGTCGTCGAGATGATCGATGAGTTTTTGACGCTCGCCCGCCGCCCCGAACCCATCCGGCGGGCCGCCTTTGGTGTCGCAGGACCCGTCGATCGCAGCGGCCGGGCACGCCTCACAAACCTTCCGTACGATATCGACGCGCATCGCCTAGAGAGCGCGCTCGGTATCGCCGAGGTGCTGGTGCTCAACGACCTTGAAGCCACCGCCTACGGCATCCCCTCGCTCGATCGCGACGCCTTCCTCACGCTCCAAGAGCCCGCAAAAGAATGCGCAGACGGCGGCTTCTCGATCATCGCCCCTGGAACGGGTCTTGGTGAGGTGACGGCGATCGACGTCGGTCAAGGGATGAGCGCGATCGCTGGCGAAGGTGGTCACGGTGGGCTCGCACCGGCCGATCTCGAGAGCCTCGCCCTACTCGACTTTTATTTTCGTGTCTCGCCCAAGCGAATGAGCGCCGAGCGCTTTCTAAGCGGCGATGGTCTAAGACGCCTTCATCGATTTTATAGCGAGGCGCGTGGCGTCCCCTCGAGCGTCGATCTCGAGGCGGCACCCGATCCGAATGTGGCGATCACCGAGGCCGCATTGAGCGAGCGCTGCGAGGCCTCGGTCGCCGCTCTGCGTCTTTTTTGGGATCTCCTCGCCGCACGCGCCGGCGATCTCGCCCTCCGCACCCTCCCCCGACAGGGAATCTACATCGCAGGGGGTATCGCCCGACGAACTGCGGCACATATCGATCCCGCGCGTTTTCGCCGGTTCTTCACCGATAAGGGGCGTTTTCAGAGACAGGTCGAGGCTCTTCCCGTCCGCGTGATCCTACGCGACGACTGCCCGCTGCTCGGGGCGGCTGCCGTCGCGATCTCAGCAATCCGCAACGGGGAGCATCTCCTTTTGCCGAGGCCAAACGCCGCGATGATGCTCCGCGCGCATGCCGACATCGCACGCGAGGTAACAGTCTAATCCCAAGCCCGGCTCAGGCGGAAGGCTGCGTTGATGAGCCCAACGTGGGAGTAGGTCTGGGGAAAATTTCCCGAGAGCTGGCCCGTCGCAGGAAGAATGTCCTCGCTATAGAGGCCGAGAGAGTTCTTATAGCTTAGCAACCTCTCCATCAGCTCTTTACCTTCGTCAATCTCCCCCGAAAGCGCGAGGGCTTCGGCGAGCCAAAAGCTGCAGACGGTGAAGGCCGCGCGCTGGTAACCGAAATCATCCGCGACGTCGTACCGGCGAAGGAGCCCATTTTCGAGCGAGAGCCCGCGCCGGATCGCGTGAATATGCGATTGCGCCCGTTTGGGATCGTCGGCGAAGAAGCCGAGCTGAACGGCGAGAAGCATGGCGGCGTCGAGGTTCTTCTGATCGACCGCTTGGGTGATGGCCCCAAGCTCCTGATCCCACGCGCGCTCAAGGAGAAGTTGCCGCGCCCTCGCCTCAAGCGAGGCGCCTCTCCGCATCAACACCTCATCACGATGCGCCGCGCCGATCTCCTTTGCCCGGCGCGCCCCCGCCCAATGCATCAGAAGCGAAAATGAATGGAGCTGCCAGCGTTCGCGGAGCTCCCATAGTCCGGCGTCCGGCTCTTCGAGGGTGATCTCAATCTGAGCAAGAAGCCGCCGTACAAGCCCTAGGGTGCTCTCTTTGCTTCGCTCGTCGACGAAGCGGGCATCAAGCAGGAGTCGGCTGACGGCAAGGATCATCTCGCCATAAACATCGTTCTGAATGTGCTCGTGTGCCTGATTGCCATAGCGGACAGGACCGTCTCCTTTGTATCCCGCGAGTCCTTCGATGATGACCTCCTCCATGTCGGTACCCCCAACTAGGGTATACACGGGCCGAAGAGAATCCCCATAGAGCTCGCAGATCGTCCGGAGATACGTGATAAAGAGCTCCATCTCTTCAAAATGACCAATGCGCTCAAGAGCGTTCAATGTGAAGTAGGCATCTCGAAGCCAACAAAAGCGATAATCCCAGTTGCGACCGCTCCCCGGAAACTCGGGGATACTCGTCGTTGTCGCCGCAAGAAGCGCTCCAGTATCCTCGAATTGGTGCAGCTTCAGCACAAGAGCCGAGCGTATGACTTCCTCTTGATAGTCCCTTGGCACGCGTGTGTGCTTCACCCACTTACGCCAATAAGCGACGGTCTTTCGGAGAAACTTTTCCGCCGTATCTTCAAGCTCTTCTTCGAGTGGGTGTCCGTAACTTAGAACCAAATGAAGATCATGACGGAGGAGAAAGATGCGCTCCTCGAGAATCGACGTCAAAGGTGCGTTCGTCGTAAGCCGAAGCGGCGCACTCGCTCCGCCAAAGGCGATGTGATTCGACGCTGAGTATTTGCTCAATTTCTTCTCGCCGCGCGATCCGACGGGCTGACAGCGGATGCGAATCAGCGGCTCGCCCTCGATGAGGCGGATGATGCGAACGAGCATCGTCGGCTTGAAATACCGCTCGTATTGTTCGAAACGAGGTGCAAAGTCGATGATGGAGAAGCTCCCCCTAGGGGTGGTAAACCTCGTCTCCAAAACATTCGTATTATCGATGTACTTCATCGAGACATCACAGCTGTCCTCTGACTCGATCGAAAAATATCCTCCCTTCTCCTTATCGAGTAGCCCACCGAAGATAAAGTCGGAGTCCATCCTTGGAAAGCAGAGCCATTCGATGGATCCATGATCGATAAGCGCACTGAATGCACAATTGCCGACAATTCCATATTCCATCGATTAAGCTCCCCTTTGCATGGGGGTTCCTAATTGTTTAGCCTGATCTGATACATGAAGGAGAACGCACCAGCGAGACGCCCCCTCATTCTGGTCAGCAATCGGCTCCCTGTATCGCTCGAGAGGCGCGAAAATGGTTACGCTCTTGAAGAGAGCGCAGGTGGGCTCGCCACGGCGCTTTCGTCGATGCGCGAAGAAGCGCTGCTTTGGATCGGATGGCCGGGGATGGCCGTCCCCAAAGCCGATGAGCCGATCGTCACCGAACGCTTGGCCGATCATCGCCTCGCGCCGATCTTCCTCAG
>JAAZAH010000360.1 GCA_012514415.1 Sandaracinaceae bacterium | reverse complement strand
TTGAATCGCGCCCTCGACTTGAGCGCTCGTCGAGACTCGTATCGGAGATGTCCCAATCGGAGATGCGCCGAAACGTCCCGCCCATTGAGAGCGCCGCTCAGCGCCATGCAAGCTAGCGGGCAAGCGTGAGTGTGAAGATCACACTTCCGTCGGAACCGCGCGCATAATGGCTTAGGTCGGGTCGCTCTCCACTGCTCCCACCGCGATCTTGCGTGGCGTAGATGGCGGCCGCCGTCCCTCCCACGGCGGCGACACCGAGGATGGTCCAAAACCACCACTGCTTCACAACCGGCTTTTTCTCACTCGGCGGCTCAGCGGCGGCCTCGGACGGTCCCGCAACGAAGAGAACTCCCGACTCGCTCGCCGTATCCTCCGTCGAGGCCTCGGGGTCTACCGCCGGTGATTGGGTGTGCTCTCCCTCCACCGCGCTTCTTTCGGCGCGCTCAGCTTGGTCTCGATCGGCGGCCTCGAGTTTGGCGGCCACCTCACGCTGCCGCTCGACCTCGCGTTTTAGTATCCGGAGACGGGCTTCGACCTCTCGACGATTCTCCGCGTCGGGATGCGCCGCGAGATACCTCTCGAACGCCTCAAGCGCCTTCTCTTCCTGCCTCAGTCGATCCGCCGTCGTGCCGATATTGAAGAGAAGCTGGGTGCGCCCCGAGAGCTCGTACGCGCGCTCAAAATAATCGAGCGCGTTCTCGTACCGACCATCACCGAATGCGACGAGCCCTGCCTGAAAAAGCGCGCGCGCCTCGACATCCGCCGATTCGGACGCGTCGGTCTGAGCGATGAGCGCGCGCGGCGCCATCCCGTTCACAAAGGAGGCGAGGATGAGCGCGGAAAGCCACCGCGCAAGGCGCGAAGTCCTTCCGCAGGGTGAGCTGCCCGCGAAGGTTCGTCGCTGTTCAGCGCTCACAGAACGCCTCGTCGCGCCCATCCAGGCATTGGGAAACTCCATCGCAGACCTCATGTGGCATGACCTTCGTCCAGTGATCGCCACAAATAAATTGGGGGGGCCCATATGCGCATCGGACTTCATCCGCCCCATCCGAAGGACACTCCGCGACCCCATTGCAGAGCACATCGAGCTCGTGGTCGAGTCCATCCTCGCACTGAAAGAGTCCACCCACGCAAAGCGCCTCGTCCGATTCATCTTCGCAGTGCGGGACGCCGTCACAAACCCACCAGAGCGGTATCGTCACGCCGTTCCAGCAGTCCCAAAAGCTATCCGCGCAGTACCACTCATCGCTCCCGGTCGCGCAATTGGCCACGCCATCACAGACATAAGCCCGATCGATCGAGCTCCCGTCGGAGCAGCGAAACTGGCCGGGAACTCTTGGCATTCCCTCCTCGCAAGCTTCATCCGTCAGAGGGATGGCGAAGCAGCGGCCGAAGAAGCATTTCGCTTTGATGCACTCGCTTTCGCTCATGCAGTCCTCATCGAGCTGGCAGGTCTCTTCGCCCTCAGCGAAGCCGCTTGTGTCCGGCCAACACTCGCCGCCGACGCAGGTCTCGGTCTCAGGGCACAAGACACCCTGGCAAGCCGCTGAAAACTCAAGCTCGCCATAATCGACCCGCTCCTCACGATAGGTCCCTCGTACGCTCAGGCGCGTGAAGAGGTCGCCATGTCTCATGGATTCCGAGGTAAATGCCTCGGCGTACAGAATGAAATAGCGTGAGGCATCCCCATCGCTCGGTGCGAGCGCGAAAGTGCGATCGAAATGCTCGCCGACGGGGCTCGTAAAATACTCTTCGTGCACCAGCTCGGTATGGTGGGGCAACGGACCGCCGAAGACGCGCACCTTCACATGACTGATGGCGCGTGTTTCATCGCTGAGGTCGGTCGTGAGCGTGACGATGACCTGTGAGGGCTTGCGCTTCTGCTCGGGATCGGACTCGCAGGCGAGCAAAAAAGCTGAAGAGCATAGGGTGAGTAGAAAAACAGATCGCGTGAAGCGCAGCATCAGGCTGCCTCCTATCGATTTTCAAAAGCTTATCTATAAAATTGAAAGAAGATGCAATACGTATTCGTCGCGATTTCACTTCCTACAGCGCGCGACGCGCAATTGGAGTTTCCGTCATCAGCCTTTTTGGGCGAGCTGCCGATCCTCTTCGCTTAGCGGCGGTGGAGGAGGGAGACTTGACGGGCGATCCGGCTGCGGGATCGCTCCGCCACTTATCGATTCGTCAGCCAGCTCAGGCAGGATGCCGAACCAGCCGAAAAATACGTGAAGCTGCTCTTTCTGACGTGGGGACAGGTAGTCAAAATTCCATCCACGGTCGCTGATCTCCCAAAACTCCGGCGAGTCGACGCTGAGAAGTTCGCTTCGGATCGAGGCGAGCCGGACGGGATCCTCGTCTTCCATATCCTTGAAAATCGTCTTCGCGAGTTCCTCTTCGCCCGCCATCAGAAAATGCGTCGCGAGTTTGACCTGCGCCTTTCGAACTCCCCGAAGGCTCGCCTCTTGCGTCACGTTCTCGCTCTCTTTATCGACCTCGAGAAAGATGCGGAGGAGCGAATCGAGGGCGGGACTCTTCTCATCAAAAGCCCGCTCGTTGAGTGCGCAAAGATCATAAGCCGCCGTCTCGAGGATGAAAGAGAGTCCGGCGTTGAACGAGAGCAGACCGTAGTACTTGAAGTAGTTGGCGATCTCGACAGCAGGGGTCCCTTCGTCAACGTCGAGGACGTTCTCCGCAAGAAGGCGGTATTGGTTGAGAACGTTGTACGCCGTGCGCACATCCTTCGCGTTAATGGTGGCACGGAGATAGGTGTTAAAGAATTTGATCGTGAGCGCGTAGAGCTCGTCATGCCGCTCGGCGATGGCCCGCTCGGCGATAAGCCGCGTATTGATCGCGACGAGATAACAGATGTCTCGCTCCTTATTGAGCGCCTCGTTGTAAAGGGTCTGATATTTCCGGAGGATCTTCATCTCGAGCCAGATCCTTCTCCGGGTGACGAGCGCCAAAACCTCGGGTGACATCGAGACGAAATCCGGATTATGGGCGAGCTCGCCATCGACTCGGAAGAACTCTTCGGGGAGCTGGTTGCGCCGATCCTGAAAATCGAAGGCCATCCGCCGAAGCGCATCGACGCTCTCCATCGAGACCGCCTTATCTTTATGCTCCATCGCGTTGAGACCGACGTCCGCGAGCTGCTCTACGCCGCGAAGCGCCTCCTGTTTTTTTGCCGCGGCGGAGCGACGGCCAAAGATAACGTCGATGGTGTGGCGACGAATGCGATCGACGATTTGGAGTGGGTTCAGAAAATCGAAGACGAAGGCGAAATAGGGAAGGAGCAATAACAGGCTCATCGAGAGCATGCCGATGGCGGCAAGCGCCGCGAAATGCGGCGCATAGCTGGTCACGTCATCGCCCTCGAGATCGAAAACGCTGCCAACGAGCACCGACATCAGCGCCGTCACGACGAAGAAGCCCATGACGATGAGGTTCGTCGGCTCGCGGACGAAGAGCTCGGTGATGCGGTGCGTGTAGCGGTTTGCCGCGAGCTCCACGATGATGGCAACGACGGTGATCGCGATGCCAAGGACCGCGGTAACGACCTCGGGGAAATTGCCAAGCAGCTCGGCGGCCGTGTTCGAGTTTGGATGGAAGATCAGCTCGATGATCCCACCCAGCTCGCCGCCCGTATCGATATAAAAGACGCCGAAAGCAAGAAGGATGTACGTAAAGAGCAGGATCGAGAGCGGGAGCAGCCAGATTCGAAGCGCTCGCCTTACCGGATGAGCTTCCATTATCGCGATAAGCCTACACGCCTTGGCGGAATTTACGAACACCTTACGAATGTCTTGAGGAACGTTCGGAAGCGCTGGGCGAGCCTCGCGCCCGATCCGTCGCTCCGCGCGAAGCGACGAACGCGACGAACGCCGAAGCGACCTTAGAGTTGCAGAGGAGGCATTCGTTCATTAGCTTGCCTCCTTCGCAGCTCTCCGAGATCGATCGAACGCAAGAACGCCATGGACGCTGAGCCCATCACCCCGATCCAAAAGGAACGCGCCCTCCGCGCGCTCGATTACGCGCGCCGACTCGCGGTGAAGCCACTCGATGAGCGTCCGCCCGCTCGCCCGACCCCCGAGCAATGGCGTGCGCTCAGCGTGAAAGAGCTCCGCGAGGCGCTCGATGATCTTATCGTCCAGCGAAATGTGGAAAGCGCGCTCGATTATCTCCAGAAGAGCGGCGCCTTCGCCGTCTGGCTTCCCGAAGTGGACGCGATGGTCGGCTTTAGCGACGGAGAGTGGCGACATAAAGACGTCTGGAAGCATACGAAACAGGTCGTAAAGCAGAGCGTTCCCCGGCTCGCTGTACGCTGGGGCGCGCTGCTCCATGACATCGGAAAGCTGACCACCCGCAACATCACCGAGGACGGCCAGGTCACGTTCTACGGGCATAGCGAGGTGGGCGCCTCGATGTACCGGCGCCGAATCAAGAAGCGCCTCGGCTTCGAAGGCGCGCTCTCCGATCGGATCCATTTTCTCATCCTCCATCACCTCCGCGCGAGCCAATACGAGGAGAGCTGGACCGACGCAGCGGTGCGCCGCTTCTATCGGCAGATGGGCGATGGGCTCCGTGATCTTCTCGATCTGAGCCGGGCCGACATCACCACCAAGAGGCCTGAAAAGCGTAAGCGCGGCGTCGCGCAGATCAGCGCACTCGCCAAACGCGTCGATGCACTCAAGGCCGAAGATGCCAAGGTCCCCCCGCTCCCGAAGGGCCTTGGTGAGGCGATCATGGACGAGTTCGGCATCCCGCCTTCTAAGCGCCTCGGCGACATTCGGAAAAAGCTCGAGGAGGATGCGCAGAGCGGCGCGATCGAAGCGGAGCGCGACATCGCCTACTATGTCGACGTGCTTCGCACGGAGCCCGAGCGCTACGGCATCGGCTGAGCTCGGAAAAGAGCGAAAAGCCCCAAGCCAACGAGCGGAAGTGCCGGTCGAAGGCTCGCGCGATGGCCACGCGGTGCGGATGTCCGCCGCGCTGTGTTAAAAGCGCGGCGGGCGCTTCTCGAAGAACGCACGAATCGCCTCGAGATTCTCGGGGCTCCCGAGCTGCATGCGAAATCCTTCCACCTCGCGGGCACGGGCGGCAGCGACCTGATCGCGATCGGCCGCACGAAGAAGCTTCTTGGTGAGTCGGATCGAGTTGGGCGGTCCCTCGGCGATGCGTTCGGCCACTCCGCGAGCAACGTCGATCACTTCCTCGGCCGGAAGCACGGCGATCCCGAGGCCTGCCTCGACCGCCTCTTCGGCGGACATCACCCTCCCTGTGAGCAGGAATTCGGCCGTCCGCTGGTATCCGATTCGCTGCACGAGAAGGTAACTGCTTCCGGCCTCGGGGACGACACCGAGCGGTACGAAGGGGCAGCGCAGCTTCGCGTCATCGCCGAAATAGTTGACGTCCGTATGAAGGAGCATGGTCGTTCCGAGCCCGACGGCGGAGCCTCGAACCGCGGTGACGATGGGCTTTTCGGCCTCAACGAGCTGGTCGAGGAGACGCTCGAATCCGATCTCACCCTTGGGCGCGGGACTCATCTCCGAGAGATCTTGTCCCGCAGAAAAATGCGCCCCCTCACCTCGAAGAAAGATCACCCGTACGGTCTCGTCCTCGCCGGCACGACGGAGCGCATCCGCCAGCGCGAGATACGTCTCATTGTTGAAGGCATTTCGCACCTTCGGTCGATTGATGATGAGCTCGCGCACATGTGCGCGGGTCAGCTCCTGAACGGTCGTCTCCTTCATGGCGCGGAGTATAGGGGTCCCTCGCCCAAAAGGAGAAAAATCCCGTCCTCAAGCCATCGCTTCAGAACGCACGTTTCGAGCCTTCGCTCACGGTCTACGTGCCTCAATGCGCTTTTTTCGAAGCTTTTTTTGCAAGTTCGGCGTCCATACCCCAATTAGGGACTCCCGCTCTTTTCGTGCGCTCCCCAAAGTCACGAAAGGTGAGAGGAGGGAAGAAATGGGAATACTTTCATGGATCGTCTTCGGACTGATCGCTGGTGCGCTCGCAAAACTCGTCATGCCAGGCGATGATCCCGGCGGCATCGTGATGACCACGGCGCTCGGGGTTGCAGGAGCGCTGATCGGTGGCTTTGTCGGCTCGACACTCGGGTGGGGAGCGATTGACGGCTTCGATATGCGGAGCTTCGGCCTCGCGATCGTGGGCTCGATCATCTTGCTCGGCGGCTATCGGCTCGTTCGCCGCGATGCCTAACGGATCCCGCCGAGCGCCGGTTGTCGGCGTCCGCTCCGAGCCGCTTGCGCTCCCGGCGGGGCGCTAGCGGACCATCCTTCTCGAAGCGTGCTCGCCGCCGAACATGCGCTCGAGTGGACTGACGTCGCTCCAGCGCGCAGTGCGTTCCGCTCGCCGCATGGAGCTATGAGCGCTAGACGGCGCTCACTGCGAGGGCGAGCTTACCAACGACAAAGGCAAGTCCGACCGGGATGACACCGAGAAGAAGCGCCTCGCGTGGACTGACGCGCGCCCCGAGCTTTGCCGCCGATTCGAGGCTGACCATGAGAAGGAGCAGAGGAGCCATCGAGACAAATCCAGCCAAACGCTCCGCGCGCTCGAGCGACGCTGACATCCCTTGAGCGAAGAGCGGTGTGAGATCGACGAGAAAGAGTGGGGTGAGGAACGCGAGGTAGAGCGCGGCGCGGAAGGCCTTATGGCACCTCGCCCCGAAGGCGTCGGCGAGGCTCGTATAACACCCCACCAAACCGACCGCAGCGGCAAGGCTCGCGATGATGCCGCGGGCAAGCTCGTAGATGAGAAGTTCTCCCTCGAGCCCGAGCAATAGCCCCACCGCGCCGAAGCTCGCGAAAGTCATCAAGGGGAACGATGCCGCGAAGAAGGCGATGGCGGGTTTCATCGCACCTTCAGCGAGCAGCGCCGCACGCGATGTGGGTCGCAGCGCGCCGATCATTGTGGCGAAAAGGCCGACGAGGGGATGAACACCACGCTTCTCCCATAAAAGAAGCGCATTCTGTTTCGAATTTCCGGGTTCTTCGTGCACAAGGCCGATCTCTGGGCCGATCGATGCCATGTGCAAGATGTGTTCATGTAATCCGCTCAGTTTTTGCGAATTTTCGTGATCGAACGTGGGTCGATTCCGGAGGCGAGGATGAAAGAGCGCACCTCATCGCTCACCACCTCCATCAGCGACTCGGGTGGCGCGCTCGCCTCGACGTGTCCAAAGTTGAGCACGGTGATCTGATCGGCAATGCGGAAGACGCTCGCCATGTCATGGCTGATGACGACGGAGGTCACACCGAACTTCGCGGCCGCCTCGAGGATGAGCTCGTCGACTGTCTGCGTCGTCAAGGGATCGAGCCCCGTCGTCGGCTCATCGTAGACAACAAGCTCGGTCTCGAGAATCAGCGCGCGCGCGACCGCCACCCGCCGCTGCATGCCGCCCGAAAGCTCCGCGGGCATCTTCTTCGCGGCTTCTAGAATCCCGAGCGAGTCGAGCCGCTCTTCGACTCGATCACGAATTTCGCCTCGGGAAAGCGTTGTATGCTCTCGAAGCGGGAACGCGACGTTTTCAAAAACGTTCATGAAATCGAAGAGGGCCGAGTGCTGAAAAACCATCCCGAAGCGCCGCCGGAGCATCGATAGCGCCCTCCCCTCAACCTTGGCGATGTCTTGACCATCAAAGAGAATCGCGCCGGAGTCGGGCTCCTCGAGCCGGATCAGCTGGCGCATCAGAACGCTCTTCCCCGAGCCCGACGGGCCGATGATCACGTTCGTCTTCCCTCGATAAAGGTCGAAACTCACGCCATGAAGGACCCGCTGTGTGCCGTAGCTCTTTACGAGATCGCGAATGGATACGATGATTTCGCTCATCAGAAGAGCCCCTGGCCGATGATGATTGCCGTGATGACGTAGTCGAGGGCGAGGATGGCGATCGCGCTATGGACAACCGCTTGATTGGTCGCCTTTCCGACGCCCTCGGCTCCGCCGCTCGCGTAATAGCCCTGCCGACAAGCGATAAGGCACACGGCGAATCCGAAGATCGCGGCCTTCACGAGCCCTTGAGTGATGTCCTCACCATCGAGCATTTGTTGAAGACGACCGAGGAAAACGCCGCTATCGAGGCCGAGCATTTTCACGCTCACAAACCAGGCGCCCACCATCGCGACGACGTTGAAGACGGCCGTGAGAAGCGGAACGACCATAAACCCCGCCGCCACTCGCGGACTCACAAGATACTGTATCGGGTGAACGGCCATGGTTTTGAGCGCGTCGATTTGATGACTTACGCGCATTGAGCCGAGCTGCGCCGCCATCGCACTGCCCGCCCGACTCGAGACCATGAGCGCGGTGAAGACGGGGCCGAGCTCCCGACTCAGCGCGAAACCGACGACCGCGCTCGTCTGATTCTCAAGTCCGACTTGGCGAAAGTTGTCGACGAGCTGCAGCCCAAGGACGGCCCCCGTGAAAAGACCGGTCAGTGAGACGAGAAAGACGGAGCCGAGTCCGATGAACTCGACGGCCGAAACGTAATTGGCGAAGCGAAAGGGTGGACGCACCATGCCGCGGAGCGCGGAAACGCACATGCGCGTGAGAATCCCGACCTCGGCAAACGGAGCGGCGAGCCGGATCAAGAGCGATTCAAGCAGCTCTTTGGGGACCGCTCGGTCTTTGGGAGGCTTCAGCTCGGTCTCGGCCACGAAGCTCCTCTATCACGAATCTTCGCCCGCTTCCGCGTTCTTCGCGAGATAGAAGCGGGGGACTCGCCTCGAAACGTTGGTGAGCACCTCGTAGGGCAGGATGCCGGCGGCGCTCGCCACCTCGCCAAGCGTGAGGACACTCTCCCCTTGACGTCCAAAGAGCACGGCCTCTTCACCGAGCTCCACGTCGGGGATCGCCGTCACGTCGATGCCCGTCAGATCCATGCTGATATTGCCGATGATCGGGCAGCGAATGCCGCGCACGAGCGCGTGCCCCCGATTGGAGAGGCCACGCGGGAGGCCATCGCCGTAGCCGAGCGCGAGTGTGGCGACTTTCGTCTCGCGCTTCGCTGTGAACGTGCCTGAATAGCCAACGCGTTCACCGGGAAGGATGGTGCGAATGCTGATGATCTCGGTCCGAAGCCGCATGGCAAGCTCGAGCTCGGATTCGTAGCCGGCGTGAAGCGAGAACCCGTAGAGGCCAATGCCGATTCGAGCCCACGAGCCCCGCGTTTCCGAGAATCGGAGCGCGCCCGCGGTATTGCCCGTATGGATGACGTGGGGATCGTGCCCGTAGGCGCGGAGAAGTTTGATGCCCTCTTCGAAGCGGGCGAGCTGCGCGCGGGTGGTCTCTTCGTCGCCTTCCGCATCGGCAAGGTGGGTCATTGCGCCCGTTAGCTGGATCGCCGGGAACTTCTTCAGCTCCTCCAAAAACGCGGGGAGCGATCGGAGCGGAACACCCAGCCGGCTCATTCCGGTATCGATCTTTAGGTGCGCTGCGACGCGCTCACCTGTTTTTGCGGCGGCTTGAAACGCTTGAGCCTCCCGGAGCTCGTAAAGGACCGGCGTGAGCTTGTACTCGATCATCGCGCGATGTGCGTCGCCGTGCACACCGTTGAGGATGAGTACAGGGACCTCGATGCCCGCCTGGCGCAGCTCAATACCCTCTTCGGCAAGCGCCACGCCAAAGCCGTCGACGCCGCATTCTTGGAGCCGGAGTGCGACGGGCTCGACGCCATGCCCATAGGCATCGGCCTTGACGACGGCGATGATCTTCGTCTCTCCGAGGTGACGTCGGATCACGCGGAGGTTCGAGGCGATGGTCTCGAGATCGATCTCCGCCCGCGTCGGCCGCAGGCAATCCTTCGAGGTGAGGAGGCCAGGCTTGAGAATGAGCGGTGGCGCGTAGAGCTTCATATCGCTGAAGGAGACCGAATTTCGTCCGCTGAGTCCAATCTTGCGCCTTTTCCCTTGCCTAGCCACCCCAAGTCGTCGGCATCGATCGGAAACTGGCGCACATTGCAGCATAGATGCGCACACACGGCGCATGGCGATCGCGCGAAATTCATGGGGATGTTGAGCGGCGGCTTGTGAATCACTCCGATCAGCGCGGCTGCGTTTTCGCTAGGATTTACGATAAGCTGAATCGACTTCTGAGTCCTTCGCATGCGCCGGTCGGATGGGGCACTCCTTTTGCCGGTTACCGGACGCCTCTTCGCGCCGTTTGTCTTGAGCCCTTAGGGTGGGGCGCCAAATGCGGATAAGGCGCACGAACCTTCACAACCGTTTTGTTTCCCAGGTGGATCTTCTTCCATGACGCTTCCCCGAATTTTCCGCGCCAAGCGATTGGTGAGCGGGCCGGCATCCTCCTCGAACCTCGTCCTCGCGCGCTCATCGAAGGGTCTCGCCGTCCTGATCTTCGCTGCGCTCACGCTCACGCTC
The DNA here is from genome assembly GCA_012514415.1 of Sandaracinaceae bacterium. GTDB lineage: Bacteria > Myxococcota_A > Polyangia > Polyangiales > Houyiibacteriaceae > JAAYBZ01. Next base: position 51 of record JAAZAH010000360.1, on the reverse strand, counting down.
GGCGCATGCAAAAAAAAGGAGCCCGAGATCATCGAGCCCCTCCGCCTCGCG
>JAAZAH010000359.1 GCA_012514415.1 Sandaracinaceae bacterium | reverse complement strand
CCGCGCGGGCCGACGCCGAGAGTCTCGCTTCGGAGAGCGTCGGCACGCGGATAAGCGCAGGGCAGTCGAGTCGCGGCCCGGGATCGTAGATCTCTAAATCGACGACGCAGCGCGACTCGAGCCCGAAGGCGTCCGTGAGGCGGAGCTCCACCTCGGCGTCCATGGGCTTATCGAACTCTACGATGAGCGAGTCTCCGTCGAGCTCCCATCTCCACGCGTCGCCATCCACAGAAGGCTCGGTGAGCGCGACGCCAAGCTGAAGCGGCTCCGCGCCCTCCATCATGACGTCGCCCAAGACGATCTCTTCGCCGATCGTAAAGCGGCCTCCTGGCGGACAGATGAGCGAAGGAGGATGCCTCGCGACGCTCGCAAATTCGCAGCTCACTTCGTATCCCTCGACGTCTCGCACGGAGACAGTGAAGAGGTGGAGGCCGAGCGATTCAGGCGTGAACTCGATCGTCTTCTCGTCTTCGCGAAAGATCTCGGCTGCGCTAGATGGTCTCGTGAGGGTCCATACGAGCGAGTCGATCCCCACGTCTTCGACGACGATGGCCTCGAGTGAGAGCGGCTCATGAAGCGCGATATAAGGCGGAGGCGCGGGACAGCGGAGGTAGGGGGCGCCGTCGACGACGACAACCTTCGACTCGCATGACTCCACGTAGCCGGTGTCATCGACGATCTCGAAGCGGTAGGTCAATTCTCCGCCTCGGAGAAGCTCAAGCTCAAGCGTCGCCGCATCGCTTGGGCTGCGCTCGCGGACGCCATCCGCGTCACCCTGAACGAGCGACCAGGACATGCTCTCGTCTCTTGGCTCGCGCGCGAGCAAGGCCGCGAGCTCGACCCGATCGCCGGGGAGAGCGCCCATCTCGTCCGGTACGCAGAGGGGCTCTGCGCCGCCGATCTCCTCGATCGACGTCGAGCGATAACACGAGACGAGAAGAGCGGCCGCTAGAATGATTCTGCGCATCGGACTTCAGTGAAATACGGGCTCGCCAATACGGAGCGTCACCGCGTCGATGAGCGCGCCCTCGTCGTCATGCACCATAAAGCGGGCTTCGTCCTCTTGGCGGATGTCGAGCTTTGCGAAGAATCGCCGCTCTTCCGTGCAATCGTCACGCGAAGGTTTGCACTCTATTCGATCACAGACGATGGATCCGCAGCCAACCTCCGTGACGCCAAAGATGGCAGGATCTTCCGAGGAGAAATGGGGAAGGAGGAATCGCTCTCCGTCGATGTCTTCGATGCCGACGTGAATAGTGTATCCGATTGAGTCACGGATATCTTCAGGCAACTTTGTATCTATTTCCCAAATAAGGTTAGAGGTTTGTTCGTTGGCAGAATAATAGAAAAAAAGAGCGTTTCTATCGCCTGGAGTTTTCCCGCCGAGGTAGGGATCTCCCTCGCTCCCACATGCCGAGATGAAGAGCGCGAGAGCCAGCGTGAAGATCGTGCGGATGGAGCCGCCCATCACCCCCCCCGGGGGCTCATAGAAAAAATAGGGTCTCGATGAGCACTCGCCCCGAACCATGCGCTGGTTCATTGAAGCCTCCTCGCGTTCAATGAGAAGCGCCCCTCGCGCTCCTTGATTCGATATTGCCATCGCTCCGCTGTGTTGATCAAGGGGCCTCCGAATCAGCGCGTAGGCTGGCGTCTCCGGCGCGTTCAGGGCTGAGATGCGCTCATCGCGCCGCGCCCCACTCACATCACATCACCCGAGCGCTCGCTCATGGCGCCCAGATCGCGCATAACGCAGAGTCTGATTCCTATCCTCACTGCGAAGGGTCTCTCAAAGGCCTTCGGCGCCGCGCCGCTCTTCTCTGATCTCGATCTCGCCATCGCGCGCGGCGAGCGCATTGGCCTTGTCGGCGCGAATGGGACGGGAAAGAGCACGCTCGCTAAGATCCTCGCCGGCCTTGAGCATTCGGACTCGGGCGAGCTCGCGATCCGGCGCGGGGCGAAGGTCGCTTATCTCGATCAGGATCCGAGCTTCGATCCCTCGAAATCGGCGCTCGAGATCGTCTCCTCGGGGCTCCGGGAGTGGCGCGGCGTGCTCGATCGTCTTGAGCAAGT
>JAAZAH010000358.1 GCA_012514415.1 Sandaracinaceae bacterium | reverse complement strand
TCCTTGCGGTGACGCGCGGTGCGGAAGAAGCCGTGCGGCGTATCCCTCTCCGGCCGATGCGGCTGACCGCCCTGAGCCTCCTCATCTCGCTCTTGAGTGGCCTCGTTGGGCTCTTTAAGACGGGGATCTATCTCGACCACGTATGGGTCGATCTTTCGATTGGCCCCATCGAATATCAGCTCGGCACGCCGCTCTTTTTCGATATTGGGGTCTTTGGCGTCGTCTGGGCGTCTCTAGGCGGCATCGCCGCGACCATCATCTCACTCGAGGAGGAGGGGACGGAGGTCGATCGCGTCGTGAGCGAAGACAAGGCAGCGCCAGAGTTTGCCGAGCGAGACGGCCCCGAAGCGCGGGAGGTGACGCAGTGATCGTCTTTCTCTCCCTCGCCCTCTTTGCGATGATCGCCGCCGGAGTCTACCTCGCGCTCTCCAAGGACCTCCTGCGGATCGTGATTGGCATCTCCGTCATCGGGTACGCGACGAACCTTCTGCTCTTTGCGTCGGGGCGGCCCAATCCTTCGATGACAGCGCCACTCCTCAATGAGGGAGAGACGGTTCTTCAGGCCGCGGCGTCGAACCCCATTCCGCAAGCGCTCGTGCTCACGGCGATCGTGATCAGCTTCGCGCTCACCTGTTTCTCGCTCATTGTGGTGCTCGCCATTCATCAGATGCGTGGCACCGACGATGCCGACAGCCTTCGAGAAGCCGAGCCTTTGCCCGGTCCGGATGGTTTCCCGACGAAGCCAAGGGAGGAGGATTGATGACACCCCACGCCCTCCTCGTCGGTGCGGTTCTCATCCCGCTCGCCACCGGACTCATCACGGCGCTTGCGTCGCGAAAGCGTGAGCTCCAGCGCGTCCTCGCCTTCGTGGGCGGCGCCGCGTATTTCCTCTCGAGCTATTTCCTCCTCGATCACGTCATCGATTTTGGCAAGATTCGGCTCGGTATTGGTGGATACAGTCTCCCGTTCGCGATCGAGTTCGCCGCCGACGGCCTCAGCGCGTTGATGGTGATGATCACCGCGCTTGTTCTGCTCCTCACCCTGATCTTTCAGGAGAGCGATGCGGATCCGGCGCCGATGAGCCGCTCGTTTTATCCGCTTCTCTTCCTTTTGATTGCGGGCGTCGCGGGCTCGTTCATCACCGCCGATCTCTTCAATCTCTACGTGTTCTTCGAGATCATGCTCCTTGCAGGTCTGGGACTGCTTGCACACGGGGGCACGCTCGCGAGCTTCGATGCGACGATTAAGTATTTCGTCCTGAACGCCGTTGGCACCGCATTCTTCCTCTTCGCGATCGGGCTGATCTACGCGTCGACCGGACACCTGAATTTTACAGCGCTCACCCTCGCGTCGGAGCTGCCGGGCGGCGGAGAGTCGCTGGCGATCGTGCTCCTTCTTGCCGGCGGATTTCTGGTCAAAGCAGGCGCCTTTCCCGTCTTTTCTTGGCTGCCTGCGAGCTATCCGACGCTTCCGGTTCCCGTGCTCGCTCTTTTCGCGGGGCTGCTCACCAAGGTCGGCGTCTACGCCCTTCTTCGTTTCCTCGTCGACGTCTTTCCTCTGACGCCGAGCCTCACGTACGAGCTGCTCGGGCACCTGGCGAGCGTGACGATGATTGTTGGCGCCGTCGGCGCCATCTACCACTACGATATGCGGCGGATCCTCGCCTTCCATATC
>JAAZAH010000357.1 GCA_012514415.1 Sandaracinaceae bacterium | reverse complement strand
GGCGTATGCGCCTCTTCGTAGAGATCGTAGAGATGCCGGCCGTCCCATAGACCGCCCTCGATACGAAACGCCGGATGCTCCGAGCGCATCGTGAGCGTATCCGCCCGATAAGTCTGGAGTTTTACCGCGTCCGCCCCGGCCTCCTTTGCCGCTTCGAGCGTTTCGAGCGCGCGCTCAAGCTTGCCGCCATGGTTGGCGGAGAGCTCCGCCACGACGAGGCAGCGCCTCGGAGGCCATTCGATCGGGCTTATTGTTTCCATTTGATGTTGCAGCCGACGCTCGGCCGCTGATCCTCGCTGATGGGCTCACCCGCAAAAAGCGCTTCGAGCGCGCCGCGGAGCGCTTCGCCCGTCACAGGGATGTCGTTCTTTGGCGTGCTCCCGTCGATCTGCCCGCGGTAAACGAGGAGATCGTTCGAATCGAAGAGATAGAACTCTGGCGTGCATGCCGCGTCGAAGCTGCGCGCCACCTCCTGCGTCTCGTCGTAGAGATAAGGGAAGACCAGCGCATGCTCTTTGGCGAACTCGGCGATCTGGTCGGGGCCATCCTGCGGGTAGGCCTCGGCATCATTCGACGAAAAGGCGACGATCGCGAGCCCCTTTTTCGAGTACTCCTCGGTAATGGATTTGATGGCGGGGAGGACGTGGATCACGTAGGGGCAGTGGTTGCAGATCACCATGACGAGCGTGCCCTTGGAGCGATCGAGATCGCGTGTACTGATGGGCACGCCGGAGAGCGGCTCCGGAAGCGTGAAATGGGGGATCGGCGTCCCAAGCGGGATCATGGTCGAAGGAGTCTGTGCCATGGACATAACATAGCACCTCCGTCGCCATGTTTCTTGGATTGTATGGGGCAGGAACGCACCTCACCGCTGAAGTGCGCTCCGTAAAAAGCCGATCAGCCCTTAGACGCAAGGTAGGGCTTCAAAACATGGCGCGCGACGGTATTCTTATGGACTTCGTCTGGGCCATCGTAGATGCGCGCACCGCGTTCATGCCGATAGAACCAAGACAGCGGCGTATCTTCGGTGATACCGAGCGCGCCGTGAACTTGAATGGCCCGATCGACGACGCGCTCGAGCACGCCCGCGACGAAGAATTTGATCGAGCTGATCTCGACACGCGCCGCATACGCGCCTTGCTTATCGATCTTATCAGCGGTCGAATAGACGTAGAGGCGTGCCGCATCGATCTCGGCTCGACTCTCGGCGATATAGTGGCGGATCACCTGTTGGTCGGCGAGCGTCTGGCCGTCGCCCACCTCGCGCGAGACCGCGCGCTTGCAGAGGAGATCCAGTGAGCGCTCGCAGATCCCAAGCCAGCGCATGCAATGGTGGATGCGTCCGGGGCCGAGGCGTTCCTGAGCGAGTTTGAAGCCCTCACCTTCTTCGCCGATGCGGTTGGTGACGGGGACCCGGACATGATCGTACTCGATCTCGGAATGACTCGACCAGCCGTAGCCCTCATCGCCCATGATCGGGATGCGCCGGATGTGTTTGAATCCAGGCGCATCCGCAGGGACGATGATCTGGCTGGCGCGACGATGGGGCGGCGCCTCGGGATCGGTCACGGCCATCACAATGGCGAAATCCGCGAGATGCCCAGCCGTCGTAAACCATTTCCGGCCGGTAATCACGTATTCATCGCCCTCGCGGACGGCGACGGTATCCATATGGACGGGGTTCGAGCCAGCCCGCTCGGGCTCGGTCATCGAAAAGCAGGAGCGGATCTCACCGCGGACAAGGGGCTCGAGGAAGCGCTTCTTCTGCTCCTCGGTTCCAAACTGATGAAGGAGCTCCATATTGCCGGCATCGGGGGCCGGGCAGTTGAAGAGGAAATGGCCGATGGGGCTCCTTCCGAGGATCTCGCTCATGCGCGCGTGCTCGAGGAAGCTTAGGCCCATCCCGCCGATCTCCTTCGGCATGTGCGGAGCGGTGAAGCCCTCGGCGCGGAGCGCGTCGCGCGCCTTCATCAGCTCGGGGAGCGCCTCCTCGAAATTTCTTCGAGCCGCGTCTTCCAGGGGATAAACGACGCTCTCCATCTTTTCGCGGACTTGCTCAAGGAGAGCTTCGAACTCAGGGGTAAATGAAAAACTCATCGCAGACACAATACACTGTGTGTGATAAAATGAGAAGCTTCAGCGCTTGGAGAACGAATGATTCCCTTCCCTAAAGACACTGTCGAGACCGGCGAAGAACACCGCCTCGAGGAGGCCCGACTCGCCGCATGGCTTTTCGAACGTTTCCCTGAGCTCGAAGGCGAGATGGCTGTCCGCAAATTCAAAGGCGGCCAATCGAATCCGACCTATTTTATCGGCACGCGCGAGCGCGGCTTTGTCCTTCGAAAGAAGCCGCCTGGAAAGCTCCTGCCTTCGGCGCATCAGGTGGAGCGGGAATACCGCGTACTCAAGGCGCTAGAAGACACCGAGGTCCCAGTCGCGCGCGTCTATGCGCTCGAGGAAGACGATTCGATCATCGGCACTCCCTTTTTCTTGATGGAGCATCTCGACGGGCGGATCTTCTGGGATCCCACTCTGCCCGGCCTCTCGCCCGATGAGCAGCGGGACATCGTGAACGAAAAAATCCGCGTCCTCGCCGCGATCCACTCCGTCGATCTCGAAAAAACCGGGCTCAAGGATTATGGGCGACACGGCGAGTACGTCGCGCGGCAAACCTCGCGCTGGTCGAAGCAATACGAGGCCGCGAAAACCGAAGAGATCGCCGCGATGAACGCGCTCATGGAGTACCTCCCGGCGAACCTCCCCGATCGCGACGAGACGACGCTTGCGCATGGCGATTATCGAATCGATAACCTCATCTTCCACCCGACCGAACCGCGCGTGATTGGCGTCATCGATTGGGAGCTGTCGACGCTCGGCGATCCGCTCTCCGATCTCGCCTATGTGCTCATGCTCTACGATGTCGTCATCCCGAATATCGGCGGGCTCAAGCACGTCGACTTCGAAAAAAGCGGCATCCCGCGCGAGCACGAGTACGTCGCGCGCTACGCAGAGCTCACAGGCCGCGATGCGATCACCGACCTCGCCTACTACAAAGCCTTTAGCCTCTTCCGTTTCGCCTCGATTCTGCAGGGCGTTTACAAGCGGAGCCTCGACGGAAACGCAAGCAATCCAAACGCCGGCGCATTCAAAGACGCTGTACGCGATCTCGCCGAGGTCGCCTGCGAGCTCGTCGGGATCGGGACGCGCTAGCGATCACTCGGGGATGCGCGCGTTCGCCCGGATGTATTCGACGAGGGCGAGCACCCCTTCGGGGCCGATCGTCCCTCCAAAGGGCGGCATCCCGCCACCTCCGAGACGAATACGCTCCATCAACTCTTCATCGCTCTTTTCGAGGGTGGCGGCGCGATTCAGCGAGGGCGTGGGTAGACCGGCGCGCGCTTGCGGCCCATCTCCGTCAAAACTCGGACCATGACACGTGGCGCAATGAAGATGATAGAGCGTCCTCCCTGCGTCGATCCCCGAGGCGGAGGCTCCGCGCTCGTCGGCTCGCATCACGCGCCCCGTCTGATCGGCGCTCCCGGGCTGGGCATGATCCTGAGGCGTCCACACCGGATAACGCTCCGGATCGTCGGCGCATCCCGCGAGCCCCCCCCAAGCGATGCAGCCGAGGATGAGCAGCCCAAACTGGAGTGATCGCTTCATGATTCTTTCTCTTTTAGGATTGCCTCGAGTTCGTTCAAGGCTCGCTCGAGTTCGGGCGCGACGAAGAAGGGGAGAAGGGTGCTGAACCAGCTCGCGAGCGGCCGCGGAGCCGAGACTTTCCCCCGGAAACCAAAACGCACGGCACACGCCTCGCCCTCGGTTTCGAGCAGGAGGTAGCCTTCGCTCTTACCGAGGTCGAAAAAATCGAGCTCCCCGACGATTTTTGAGGGCGCCTCGCTCGCGGTGATGGTGAAGGAGCCGTTCGCGCTCTCTTGGCTCGTCCAACGAACCCTCGCCCCGACGCCCTCGGAGGGCGAGGTGTAGTCGAATCGGATCGTCGCATCCTTTTGGAGCCAAGGGATGAACTCGCCAAGGTTCTGAACGTCGTTCACGTATTCGAAAGTCTCCTCGCAGCGGACATCGAGCACGGCCGCGCGCGAGAAATCGTATTCATTCGACAAAAAATAGCCGATGAGGAGCAAAAGGAGAGTGAGCGAGAAGAACCCGCCGAGGATGACGCGGAGTGTTTTCAGCATACGCGCGGGGGGTGCTCATAAATAGGACATGGAGACCGCGCTTGCACCCCTTTTCGGTCAAGCCGCGTGACGGCCCTCCTCGTGAGGCGTTATGCTGATCACCGAATGAGCCAGTCGATCCTCGATCTCGTGAAGCGCGCGCATCTCGCCCTCGATCCGCATCGCGCGATCGAATCCATCGTCGAGATGAGCCCGTTGGTCTCGACCAATCGCGTCTTCCGCCTGAGCTTTGAGCACGGCAACGATCGCGTGGCCAAGGTGAGCTCCTACGGCTCGTTCGTGCACTTTAAGCAAGATCATGAGCGCATCGAGCAGCTGATCCGCGAGCTCCGCTATACGCGCTTTTCGCAGTTTTTGGCGCCTGTGGTTCTTGGGCCCGACGGGAAAATTTTCTTCTATCGAGAGCCCGGCATCTGGGTCGTCTTCTACGAAAAGGTCCCCTTCTATGATTTCCTTCCGCCGCGGCTCAGCGAGGGCGAGATCGTCGCCTTTGGTCGTGAGCTCGCGGAATTTCACCTCGCCTCGGAGAGAGCGAGCGAGCGCATCCCGCCAACCTGGAAGACCCTCGGCTCCGACATCGCCCTCCTCTTTGAGCGGGCAAACGATCCGAGCTTTCTTGAAGCGCGCGGCCTCCGGAGCGAAGACGCCAAGCTCATCCGGCATCACGCCGAGGTCTTCCTCGAAAACGCCGAGGCCATCGGCTATCACTCACTCCCAAAGATCCCCGTGCTAGTCGATTGGAATATTGGCAATTTCTCGGTCGGCTTTGATGGCGATGGATTTAAATTTTTTAGCCGATGGGATTATGATTGGTTCCGTATTGAGCCGCGGATCCTCGACTTCTATTTTTGTAGCCGTGTGGTCCGAGACGAGGGCGATCAGAGCACCTTCAGTTATTTAAGCAGCACGCTCTTTGAGCCGCGCTTTATCCGGTTTCTAAAGAGCTACCACGCCACTTCTCCGTTAATAGAGGCCGAGCTCCGCTTCATGCTCGAGGCCTATCGCTTCTTCATCTTGAATTACGTTTTGCTCGAAGGACCGCATTTTTTTCGGCCCTCTCATTGCGCGCGCCTCAGCCGTGAGGCCGTTGAGATCTACCTTCCGGAGCTCGATAAGATAAGCGCGGAGCCCTTGATTGAAGCGATCTTGGTGTGATTGACATGACGCGGAAAACTTCGTGTACGACTTCTTCATCGGCGCCCGGCGTGGGGTTGCGAGTCACGGCGCGATAGCCCGCGTACATACTCATCGCGGCGCACTCTTTTGCCGCGCTCGAGAGCCCTTCGTAAACGCCTTTCCGAGCGAGCCCACGGGATCCGCGCTTGCAGCTTGCCATGCTCGCTGCCATGGACGCGCGGGATGCGAGCGTGTAGCCGAGTCTCGCATTGGAACGTGTCGAGGTGCCGCCATACTCGCGCCTCCGCATGGCCCTCGGCCGAGAACGTTCTGCCGCATTGGGGACACGGAAATCTCTAGCCCAGAGCGTGCTAGACATCGGGGTGGACACGACGCTCAACGAGCTTGAGGCCCGCCTTCCTCACCTCCTAGGGCTGCGTGAGCCCGAGAAGCTGCTTGAAAGCTTCGGCGTCCTGCACCCCAAAGAAAACCTCCTCTACGCCGCCGCGTCAAGCGCTACCCTCAGGATTCCCGGAAGGGCCGTCTAGAAGGAGGCGCTGGACCGGACGAGCTTGAGGGAGGCCCCGGCGTAGACGTCATGCTCGGCGGTGACGACCCAGACGTCTTCTGGATCCGTTCGAGCTGCCACGCGGTAGCTGGGGAAATCATTGACGGTGGGAGCGGGCGCGACACACTTTATTCGCCACTCTCCATTGAAGAGCTGACGCAGCGAGGCGTGACGATTACCAATATCGAAGAGATCGTTATGATTGAAGATGAGGGAGGGTGCGATGCCTGATACCAAGCGATTAATAAGGCTTATAGCCTTTGCGGCCTGTGTAACGATGCTCGCTGGATGCAGTTCGGCCTCAAATATCGCAAAATGACCCGAAGAGATCCAGGATATGCCGGCGGAGCTTCAATTCGAGGACGTGCACGTGACCGTTGGCGACGAGACCGTTCCGCCGATGGGACGAAGAAGGCCAGAGGCACGCTGACGGCGCCTTTTTGTCCGGATATGTGAAGAGGTATATGAAGGGAGGGGACGCGATGAGCTGCTCGAGCGATACGAAATGGATGATCGGCGTGCTTCTAGCATCATTCGCGCTCCTCTCGGCCTTGGCGAAAGCGGAGCCCATCGACGCCGCGGGCGCATCGGCCGAGGCGCCCCGTTCGAGCGAAGATGGAGCCAGGCACGAGCGCGCAGAGGGTGAGCTCGAACCTCTCGATGACGCGGCGGAGAAGCCCGAGAGGGCCTCGCGCTGGCTCGTCCCCGAGGCCGCGCCGAACCGTCTCTCGATGGACGTCGCGGCGGGCTTCATCCCCGAGAGCTCTACTTGGCTCTTTTTAAACACCGAGTTGGATCATCCGAGCGGCTTCATCGCGCGCTCGACGTACTCGCTCGATCTCCGCGCTTCCTCGAGACCGCGCGATAATTTCGGCTCGCTCTCGATAGGGTATCGATGGCGCGGGCGTTATGAGCTCGGGGCCACCGGCATGGTCGCGTCGGGGCCGGGCCTTCAGCGCGTCTGGTCGGGCGGCGCGGGCGTCTTCATCGGCTTCGGCACACCCGAGGGCTTGCGTCTCACGCTCACCGTTCTTGGCAGCGTGATTGGGCGGCTCGATCCTTCCGGGTCGCAGGGCTCCGCCGTCCTCCCCTACGATCTTCAGATCCCGATCCTCGCCATCGAGCGCCTACGGCTCTTCGTCGTGAACCGGGGCTTCGCGGCCTTCTCATCGCCGCGCCTCTTCGTCCACCGCGCAGAGCTTCACGCGCTGATCGCGAATCGATGGCGAGTCTACGCCGGCGCGCTCTTTTGCGAGGGCGACGCGCAGATCGGCTATGGCGGCGTCTTCGGGCTCGGCGCGCGCTTCGCGGATCGCTAGACGCCCCTGGTGCTCAAGAAAAAAGGTTGCGCCGCGATTGTCGCGATCCGCCTTTCGATTAAATTCGCAGCGAAAAAGATCAACTGTAGAAGACCCACTTTATCAGTCTCATCCAATCTTTTCATATTGCGTGTATATCTTTTGGCGCTTCTTTGCGAATTCATTCGTAAAATCAAGCGAAACGATCGTACGCTTCGTACTGATTTCAAAAATTACGTTGGCTCAAGCAACTTCGGCGAGGGCGGGCCGATAGAGATCAAAAAGCTTGACAGCGAAATCCATTAGTTTATAGAAGCGCCCAAAGAGGGATGAGCAGCGGGGGGAGCGCTGTTCTTTCGGTTTGGTTTCGTACCAATTCGAGCGCGTGCCGTTTCGCGTCCTTCTACAAGATCGTGTGGAGAGGAGAGGATCTCATCTCTTGCGGGCGCCTTAGCCCTGGCCGTGGCCAGTTCAAAAAGGGGGAATTGAATGCAAGAGAAGCTCGAGTCGACAGTTGAAGAACTCAAAGAAAACAGAAGCGACGTACGCACTCGAAAGAATCGCTCTTTATTCATTGCATTCTTGGTCTTTGCGGCGCTCCTCAATATGGCACCGCGAATGCCCGAAGGAGGCTGTGGCTCCATGGTGAGGCAGGTGAGCTTCGATAATGGCGAGCGGCGCGCTTCGCTCGCCATGGGGCGGGCGCATACGATCCAATACCAGGATCTGAACTCGCCTCTACGCTCGATCCGCTGGCGCGGCGACAACCACAGCCGACTGATTCTCTTCGGAAAAGATCCTTCGCTTCACCGCTACCCTCCGATGGGGCGCCTCGAGCCTGCCGATCAGCCTCAGGAACTTCGAAACTTCACGGATGCCGTTGAGATCGCTTGGCCTGAGAAGGATATCGGCGAGGAGATCGCGATCGATCCACTCATCAATTTCCAGGAACTCTTTCCCCAAGGCGTGCCTGCGGTGCGGAGCGTCGACATCGGCTACTGCTCCATTCCGGTACCCTGGCAGATCGACGATCCCGCAAAGGCTCCTGCCGCGTGGGAACGCGCATCCGGACTTTTCGGTGAGGAATTCGCTGGCGGCGATCGCGGCTTCATTCAAGTCATCGCCGATCGACTTGATGAGAATGTGCTCAAAAGCGCTGGCGTGCGCTGGCATGCGGGAGCGCGAGCGAACATCCATACAATCACCCCCGCTCCCGACCGGAAGAGGCAGTTCTGGTATCGGTTGGCCGAGGGGATCGGCGAGAGTGTGAGCCGAGACGACGAGATCTGCGTTCAGTCGGATTATCTCTTCGACTATTTCGTCACCTTCCTGGGTGCGATCCCCATCTCGACCGATTGCGAGGAGATCGCCTCGATCCGCTTCTGCGGGCGCTTCGATGTGGGCAGCCAAGGCGAGCTTCGCTTTAAAACGAGCGAGGTCTCGGCCGAGATGACGGGTGCGGAGGGGACGGGCACGTGTAAAGCGGTCGCGCGTGAGATCCGCTCACAACTGCAGGCCGAGCTTCGCCATCCGGAAACCGGCCTCGAAGCAGGACTCAATGTGGCACTCGCGCGCTCTTCAACCCTTGGCCTTTCGCGTGTCGAACATATGCCCTCACGACTCGAGCTCGTCGTCGTCGAGGATGTGCGCTCATCGGGACAGCAGCCTCTTCGACGCGTGCTCGAGACCCTCGGACTCTGCCGCGATCAACCGAGCTCGATCATCGAACGACGTGAGCCGCTGGTGATCCATATCAACGACGGGATGGAGATTGTCCAATGAGGAAACGGATCGCGTATACGCTCGGCTTCATTCTCATCGGATGTTATCAATCGACACCGATCGAGCTCGAGCTCGAGGTCGAAGAGGCGGTCGGAGCAGGCGGCGACGCAGCGGTCGAGGGAGATGCGGGCTTCGATCGAAGGCCTGGATCGCTCCACACAAGCCCCAACCCTCACCTCGTGCAAGTCGCTGAGGCGGCGATGAAGGTCTATCTGCTCTGGCAAGAGGCGCGCTGTACCTGCCATCACGGTGCCGGGGAGTGCCCGTGGAAGCTGGCCAAGACCGTGAACGCGGAGGCGACGCAATGCCTCGCGGACGCAAGCCGGGGAGACGATGCGTTCTACCGCTGGCTCTATGATGTGGGGGATATCGCGCCCGGCTATCTCGCCTGTACCGAGCGATACAGGATCTGCCCGGGGAGCACGTCGAGCGGGCGATGCGAGTCTCACGGAGAGTTCGCCTTTCATCGCCTCTTCGGGAGCTCCAGCGATTTCGATGCCTTTATCGATGAGTACAACCGATGTGTCCGTGAGGAGCTTGAACTCTATCGATAGGGGCGGCGCTTCGCAGGAAGGCGAATCGGCTGAAGCCGCGCCAAGCCTCATGAAGGCATCACGTTAGGGGGATGGTTCAGGGTTGAAAGCGAAAGGATTTCAACCGGAGAGAAAGGAGAAGAGGATGAAAAACTATCGAAAACCATGGATCGGTCTCGCGGCCATCTTGCTCATCGCTTGTAGTGATGACGAAGGCGTCTCGCCGATCGATTCTGGGGATTATGCAGTGACCCTCCGGTGCGATGGGGAGGAAGCGAGCCTCACGGTCTCGGTGCATATCGATTGGGATAAGAGCTTCCACCCCGTCACGATTGAGCGAGAGGGCGATCCGCGAACCTTCGGTATCCTCCTAAAAAATGAAGCGGGCGAATACGATACGGATTCGCGCATCGAGTTCCATTATCAAGGCCCGCTCGATGGGGAGGACGGAAGGAGTGCGCTCTTGCGTTTCGTGGGAGATTGCGCATCGAGCGGCGATGACTATGAATGCGGCGGCGAGTGCTTTGGAGCGGCCGTCTCGGATGAGTCTGAAGGACAAGCGCCGCCAGGTCGTGCGATCGACGATTCTGAGGCAACGCTCTTCCTAAGGAAGCGTTCGTAGGCATAGCGTATGGTGGCGCCTGCGCACAACCCTTCCTCAAGCTCGAGGTTTGCTGCGCAGGTGATCCCAACACCTATCGCTTCACTCATCCAAAGCGAGCGCGCGCGCCTCGCGGCACGTGCGCTCATGCCGCCTCAAGATGTGGCCGAGAGAAGAGCCTCACGCGGCGAGCCTCGACCCGAGGATGAGCGCGCCATCGAACGGGACCTCGGCGCGTCCCCACGCAGAATTTCAGACCGGAGGCTAAAGAATCGCTCGGTTGGAACGTTTGGGGCGAATACAGAAGGCGGCCTTCGAGAGAAATCTGGCCCGCCTTGATGAGCTGAGCTCATTCTTGGCTGTCCTGCCGGGTGCACGTGCGCTGCGGGGCACCCGGCAGGGCGGAGCCAACCAAATGCAAACCCCAAGGCGTTCACCCTTAAGGGAAACGGTCCTTCCTCGGAGGAGCCGGATGGGCATAAAGACGCGCATCAAGCGTTCAAAAAGCACAAGCATCGAAAGAAAAACTAAGTATATCGCCCGCGCGAAGTGTGTTCCTCGAGATCACACCCACGATTGATGCCGAACCGCCACGCCTCCAATCAAGGATGATCTGGGAAAATCACCATTTCGGGACTGGACATTCGAGCAGCATGAAGAGAACATACATCAACGGGGATTGCAGTCGCGCTTCCCTCTTCCTACTGTATATGGAGCGCGAACGGCCGGAGACGAGACCGGAGCTCCGCAACTTGGCTTCAAGAGACTTGGCTTCAAAAGTAGCGAACTTCTCGCTTCACCGTTCGGTGTGCCTTGGCGAATCCTCGGCACGCCGAATCGCATAGTTCACGACGGAGCCTGAATCGACGAGCCGGTAGAACGAAGATGACCAGACCAGAATCCATCGCGATGCAATCAACGGCCTTTCTTGAGCCGAATGAAATCATCCGCGATGTACTCATCGTAGAACCCGATCCCGACCGGCAGACGGAGCTCAGCCGCGTCCTTGCTCTCCCTGGGCGAAGAATCGTCGGGACTTCTTCCGCCGATGGTGCGTATTCGCTCGTCCACGCACATCGACCCGATGCCATTTTCGTCGCACCGGGACTCGAGACCGTGAGCTCGCTCAAGCTCTGCGCCGACCTCCGTCATCTCTGCCCCGAAAGCCTCATCGTCTGCATCCAAGACGAAGACGATTCCGCGCCACTTTACGAGATTGCGCCCTACGATTTGCAGCTGAGCTACGGCGAAATCGCTGTCCTTCCCATTGGAACGCTCGAGCATCTCCGGCTCTCTCGAAAGGGCGTCCCTGCCTGAAACGAGCGGATGAAGCTCGCCTTCTGCAGAGGGGGCGATTAAGCTCTTCTAGATGCGGAAAAGAGGTGCCCTCGCTGGGTTCGTCCAGCTCCTTGCTCTCCTGCTCTCGGCAGGCACCGTCGCGTTCGCGGCCAAGACAAGCCCTGAGATCCTCCGCGTGAGTGAGCTCCGCCCGGGCATGAAGGGTTATGGACTCACCGTCTTTCGGGGGACCGAGCCCGAGCGCTTTCCCGTCGAGATCATCGATATCCTCCATGGCTTCCGCCCGAACCAAGAGCTGATCCTTATCCGGACGCCGCATCCCATCCTCGAAAAGGCGCAGATCGTAGCCGGGATGAGTGGGAGCCCGGTCTACATCGACGGGAAGTTGATCGGCGCCTACGCCTATGGCTTCGCATTTTCCGCCGAACCGATCGCCGGTGTGACTCCAGCCGAGATCATGCTCAAAGAGCTGAAGCGCCCGGTCCGAAGCCGGCCGGATTGGCGAGGGCTGAAGCCGAGCGATCGGCTCGCTGGCGTTTCCGAGCCGAGCACGACAAGCCGCTCGAAGCGAACGGGACCGAGCGCCGATGCCCAAGAAGCTCGCGCATCCGCTTCGACTCAAAAGGATGCGGTGCTCAAAGGGTTTCGGCTCGGTCCAAATGGCGAGCTTCCGACGGCGCTCGAGCGGCTCAAGCAGGCCGCGCGCACGCGCGAGACGGAAGAGGGACTTCTCGCAAAACCGGTCGCATCCCCGCTCATGGCCTCGGGCTTTACACCCCGAACGGCACGGCTCATCGAAGAGATCTTCACCGAACATGGCTTCATCCCCTTCCAAGGCGCAGGCGGCGGCCTCTCCACGCCCGATGCGAGTGCGCGCTTCGTCGACGGCGGCGCGCTCAGCGTCCTTCTGATGAGCGGTGATATGAACCTCTCCGCCGTGGGTACCGTCACGCACGTCGATGAAGCGACGGGTCGCCTTATCGCCTTTGGGCATCCGATGATGAACCAAGGCGAGGTCTTTCTGCCAACTGGCGTGGCGCGCGTCCTTCACATCCTCGCGAGCGTCCAGCGATCCTTCAAGATCGCGGAGCCGGTTCGACCACTCGGAACCCTCGTTCACGACCGGCAGAGCGCGATCGTCGTGGATCAGGATACGCCCGCCGAGACCGTGCCCGTGTCCATCAAGCTGATCGGCGTGGACGATGCGCCCCAAACCGAGTGGAACGTCGAGGTCGTCCAGCACCGCCTGCTCACCACGCCGCTCGCGTTCACTGCGCTCAGCAACGCCATCGATGCGACCATGTCCGATCGGATGCCCATCCGCGTCCGCGCGCGCTCGACCCTCTACCTTCGCGGTCGAGCCCCCATCGTCACAGTCGACGAAGGAACCATGAGTCAAGGCCCGGGAGCGAGCGCCCCCCTTCGAAGCCTTCGCGGGTTCACGTTGATGGAGGCAGCCTACAGCAACCCCTTTGGGGAAGAGCTTCCCGAGCGCCTCGAGATCGAGGTCGAGATCCGTCGCAACGAGCGTCCGGAGCGGATCGTCGATATCTCTACGCCGCGAACGCGCGTCGAAGCGGGTTCAACCATCCCTGTTCTGGTTCGCCTCGCCCGTTTCGGCGAAAATGAGAGGATCGAGCGAGTCGAGATCCCCATCCCGACCTATCTCGCCGGGCAAAAGGCCAAGCTGAGTGTGATGCCCTCTTCGCAGCTACCGCGTGCGGCACCGCGCTTCACGAGCTTCGACTCCTTTATCCGCTACGTCGAGGAGGCGCGCCCGAATACAAGCCTGAGCGTCGCTCTCACCTTGCCTGCGCGCGGGCTCAGGTTCGAGGAACACGTCACCGATCGCCTTCCGGCTTCGGTGCTCGCCGCACTACAGGGCGTGAGCTCGACGGCCCCCAGCCGTCCTTTCGAGAGCGTCAGTGAACATCATTTTCCGTTTGATCGCGTCTTTGATGGACGCGCGGAGCTTGAGCTCTTCATCGAGGAGAAGCGCCCTTGAGTTATCCCCTTCGACGTCACGCTCGACTGATCTTGCTCGCCCTTGGATTATGGGCGTGGTTCATCACTCAACGCGTTGAGGCCGACGGGCCTCGTGAGATCCTGATCGGCGACGCATCGGCTTTTCAGCAAGGGACGCTCGAGGGCGTCATCCTGACCAGCCGCGGCGAGCTTATCCCCGGAGAGCGCTTCGAGCGCCTTGCGATCGATGAAGAGAGCCTCGCATTTTCAGTGGCCGTGGATTCGCGCGGGCGCGTCTACGCCGGCACCGGTCCACGCGGCACAATCTACTCCGCAGAAGATGGCGCTCCGACGCGTTTTGGCGAGGTCGATGGGATGCTCGTCTCGGCGCTCGCGATCGGACCGAAAGATGTGCTTTACGCGGCGGCGCTTCCTGGAGCCAAGATTTACCGCTTCGATCGCCGAGGGAAGCGCGAGCTCCTCGCGAAGCTCGAAGACGCCGAACACATCTGGGCGCTCGTCTACGACGAACGACGAAAAGCGCTGATCGCCGCCACCGGTCCAAACGGGAAACTCTTCTCCATCGATACGCGCGGAAATGTGCGGGAAATCTTTGCGAGCGATTCGAGCCATCTCCTCTCGCTGGCTCTTGAGCCCGAGGGCTCGCTCCTTGTCGGGACCGATGGCGAGGCGCTCCTCTACCGCATCCATTCGGACGATCGCGCGGAGCTCCTCCTCGATTTGAACGAGAACGAGATCCGCGGAATCCTGCCCTTAAAGGACGGCATTTACCTCGTCGCAAATGAGATGCCTGCGCCGCCCCCTGCCGCGAAGCTCGAGGCGCAAGATCAGCTCATGAATCAGCTCGACCGTGCAAAGCACGGCAAGGGGCGGCTCTATCGGCTAGACGCAAGCGGACGCTTTGAGCGCCTTCTCGCCCGTCTCGACGGGCATTTCACAGCCATCGCCGAGTCCTCGGCGGCAAGACCGCTGATCACTCAAGCCGGAAAGGGTCGCATCTTCACCATCGACGAAGAGGATCAACCGGCCATCGTGGGCGACCTCGAAGATGAGCAGCTCCTTGGAATCGTGACGAGCCGAAAATCCGGAGTCTTCATCGTCTCTGGAAATGGGGCCGCCATCCATCGACCCGAGAACGGATCGCGCAGCTTCACCAGCCGCGTTTACGATATGGGCTTTGGAACGCAGCTCGGACGAATCGCGGCAAGGGGTGAGGGCCTCATCGAGTTCTCAACGCGCACCGGCCCGCGCAAGACCCCGGATGATTCGTGGACCGACTGGTCGACGCCGATCCGCACGCCCGGCCCGGTCCGAAGCCCCTCGAACCGCTTTTTCCAGATCCGAGCGACTTTCCCCGAGCCGGGCCACGCGATCCTCCGCGCGCTCCGGATAAGCTATCTTTCCGCAAATCAGCCGGCGCGCGTCACGAATATACGCATCGAAACTGATGAAAAGGCCGAGGCAGGCTCGACCCTGCGGCAGCTCGCTTGGGACGTCGAAAATCCCGATGGAGACGATCTCAGATACCGCCTCTTTTTCCGCGCCGAGGGCCAATCACTCGAGAGGCCGATCACGCGCGAAGACACAATCCACCGAACCAATCGCTATGCGTGGGATATTGCGGGTATCCCCGACGGATATTATCGCGTCATCGTGGAGGCCTCAGACGAGCTCGCCAACTCGCCCGATCGCACGCTCAAGCGGCGTACGGAGAGCGCGCCCCTCCTGGTCGATCATCATGCCCCCGAAATCGTCGAGCTCCGTACAGAAGGCGGGAAGGTGATCGGCAAGGCGATCGATTCATTTTCGGATCTCTCCAAGATTGAGCTCGCCATCGACGGCCAGCCCTATCGCCTGTACGACCCGCTCGACGGCATCATCGATTCTCCCGAGGAAGAGTTCGCCATCGAGCTCAAGGATCTCCAGGGTGGGACGTATCTTATTTCAGTACGGGTGACCGATGCGGCCGGAAATTCTGCGGTTCGCGAAATCGAAATGACGATCCCCCGTTGAGTTGTCGCGAACAGCAAGTCGTCCTTTACCGACCGAGCGGAAGGCTTTTTCGCCGAGGAGCGAACGCGCCTTCGCTTCGAGGGGAGATCCAGCGATCCCGCGGGTAGACTTCGGCATGAGCAATCGACGCAGTTCAACGCGACGCATCATAAAATCACCCTAAAGGCGCCTCGATCAACAATTTCGCCCGTTAGGACTCCCTAAACAGGACGAGCTCGTCTATGCTTTGAATCTTGAAGCTTGGACGCGCTGCGTGTTATTCCGATGCGTCCCCAAACTTTTCGCCGGACGCTGCTCTTTACGACTCGGAGCTCGACGGCGATAGGAGAGAAACAACAATGCGTATCAAAGAGCTCTTAATCAGCATGGCGGCAGCCAGCATGCTCGTCTTCGGGGCGGGCTGCGGCGATGACGACAGCAACGGGAACGGCGACGACGCCGGCGACGGAAACGGCAACGAACAGGAGCCGCCGCTTACGGAGATTCCGCCCGAAGCTCAGAACTGCAGCATCATCGGTAACGACGCGCCTGCTGCCGATTGCGCGGAGAGCACCGACGAAGTGTTCCGCTTCCGCATGTCCAACATCCAGATCCCCCCGACGAGCAACCTCGTCGGCTTCAACCTCGACTGCTACGAGACGACGGCTCGCAATCGCTACGGCTGCAAGAAGGTCGATGGTCCCGGCGGCATCGATAACGCCCTCGCCTCGCTCACCAACACCCTCAAGACCGTGGGCGGGATCGACCTCAACGACTCCATCGGCGAAGGCGTTACTGACGGCAGCATCAACCTCGTTCTCGTCGTCAGCGGCTACGACGGCGAAGGCGATGACAATTGCGTGACCGTCACGCTCGTCGACGGCGAAACCAATGAGCGGCTTGTCGAGCCCGTCAAGGGCATCATCAAGAAAGATGGCGATAAGCTCGTCCTCATCGTTGCGCTCGATAACCTCCCCCTCTCCATCCCCTTCCAGGACCAGTCGCTTGATCTTGACATCCGCAAAACCCGCCTCGAGTTCCCGATCAACGAGGACGGCAGCGGCTTCGAGGGCGGCGTCCTCGGCGGTAGCGTCGTTTGGGATGACAACCAGGGCGGCGGCCTCCAGAGCATCGTCCGCGATCTCCTCGCGTCGCTCGCGGACTCGAGCCTCGACTTCGAGACGGTCGCTCCGATCATCAAGAACATGCTCGACCTTCATGATCCCGAGATCGACGCGGATCCGAACGTCTGCTCGGCCATCTCGCTCGGTCTCTCCATCGACGGTACGGCGGTCGAAGCGCCTCCCGGCGACGGCGACGGCGACGGCGATGGCGATGGCGATGGCGATGGCGACGGCGACGGCGACGGCGATGGCGACGACAACCCCTGATCGCTAAGCGCTCTAACTAAAGAAGCCGGGTCCCGATGGGCCCGGCTTTTTTCATTCCGGACCGCTCCCCTGGAGACATG
>JAAZAH010000356.1 GCA_012514415.1 Sandaracinaceae bacterium | reverse complement strand
TCAAGCTAGGGAGAATTTCGCCATGCGATTGCTCTTTCGAAGTCTCATCGTAATCGCGCTGATCGCTCCGACCGTCGGCGTTAGCGCCTCACCCGAACGCGCGCTGATCGGAGCCGCGCTCGACACCTCGGGTGGGCGGGAGCGCATCGTCCTCGAGCTCTCCGCGCCCGCGGTCTTTCGCCGTTATGAAGCGGAAGATGGCAGCCAGGTGCTCGAGCTCCGCGATACGCGCGTCACCGAAGAAGCGCGGCAAAATCTCCGCTCGCTTCGCGGTCACTCGATCGAGACCGTGCGTCTCCTCGAGTCTCGCGGTGTCGTCAGTCTTCGGGTTCGCGCCGAAGCTCGAGAGAACACGCCCATCCGCGCAGGCAACCGCCTTCTTTGGATCTTTGAGCCGGCCGAGGTGAAGGAATCGCCGAGGGCAGGGCGGACGGTCGCGCGCGAAGCCGAGATCGAGACCCCGGAGGCCGCGGGATTTCTCACCATGGCGCCCACCTCGGGCCGCCGCCCGCAGTTCGCCGGGAGGCGAATTGACCTCGACTTCAAAGACGCCGATATCCACAACATCCTCCGTCTCCTTGCCGAGGTGGGTCAGGTCAACATCGTCACCGCCGACAATGTCTCGGGCTCGGTGACGATCCGCATGAAGAATGTGCCTTGGGACGAGGCACTTCACGTGATTCTCCAGGCGAAGGGACTCGGGATGGTGCGGCGCGACAACCTCATTCGCGTGGCACCGCTTCAAGCGCTGGAGCAGGAGTTCGAGGCAGAGCTCGCGCGTCGTCGTGCGCAGGTTCAGCTGGCGCCCCTTGAGACGCGCATCGTGCCCGTCGCTTACGCGAAGGCAGATGATATGGCGGCGCGCGCAAAGGATCTCCTCTCGGAACGCGGGACGGTCTCGGTCGATAGCCGAACCAATGTGATGATCATCAACGACATGGCGGCCAATATCGAGTCCGTGGAGCAGCTCGTTCGAGTGCTCGATACGCAGACGCCGCAGGTGCTCATCGAGGCGCGCGTTGTCGAGGCGACGAGTAACTATAGCCGCGACGTCGGTA
Organism: Sandaracinaceae bacterium; assembly: GCA_012514415.1. Lineage (GTDB taxonomy): Bacteria > Myxococcota_A > Polyangia > Polyangiales > Houyiibacteriaceae > JAAYBZ01. The sequence continues at coordinate 26,959 of JAAZAH010000356.1, read as the reverse complement.
TTCAATGGGGTGGCGATCTCTCGTTCACGAGCGCGACAGGCAATCCGACCGGTGCGGTGTTCCCGAACGATATCGCCGTGGCGGGTGGAAACAGCACCGACCCGAATACGCCGCGCGGGGGTCTGTCGCCCTTTGGCACGGCGGCGCAGAACCCGAACTTCGCGGTGAACCTCCCGGCCGTGACGAACTCGGGCGCGGGTGGAGCGCTTGGTGTGACTCTTGGGAGCGTCGGCGGAAACGTCAACCTTGCCGTCCGCCTGAGCGCGGCCGAATCCAAGGGCGTGGTGCGGATCATCAGCTCGCCGCGTATCCTTACGCTCGATAACCACGACGCCTATATCGCTCAGGGAACGCTCATTCCCTACTCGCAGGTGAGCGCTCAGGGCGTGAACACGGCTTTCCAACAGGCGAAGCTCGAACTTCGTGTCCGTCCCCATGTGACGATCGATGGTTCGGTCGCGATGCACGTGAAGATCACGCGCGACGAACCCGACTTCACGCGGACCGGCTCGCGCGGTGACCCCACGATCTTCAAGCGTGAAGCCGAGACCGATCTCCTGGTCGAGGACGGAAGCACGGCTGTCATCGGCGGGATCTACACGCGGACCACGGGACGCAACGTCGATCAGGTTCCGTTCTTCGGCGACATCCCTGTCCTCGGCGTGCTCTTCCAACGTCGCCGCGTTCGGGACGATCGTACCGAGCTCCTCATCTTCCTCACGCCGCGAATTGTGAACCGCGGCGAAGCGCTCCGCCGCTGAAGTCCGAGGGCTCATCCCGTCTAAAGAGGAAGGGCCCTCGAATCCATCCAAGGAAAACTCCGCTCGTCCGATTATGAGACGGCGCGTTGAGATGCTATGCCTCGCATATGAGCGAAAGCGTCTCTTCCATCCGCGTCGATTTGGGTGAGCGGAGTTATGATGTTCGGGTTGGGTCGGGCGTCCGCGCGGAGCTTCCGCAGCAGGTGGACGCACTCGGCGAAGGGGATGTGCTGGTCGTCCATGATGGACCCGATCGGCCCTGGGCCAACGAAGCGATTGAGGCTCTCCGAAGGGCAGGCCGGCGCGTCGTGGAATGCATCCTCCCCGCGGGAGAAGAGCATAAGGACATCCGGACGGTAGAAAAGATTTGGGATGCCGCGCTCGAGGGCGAGATCGATCGCCGCGGCATCGTGCTTGGGATCGGCGGCGGCGTGGTCGGTGATATGACGGCGTTTGCAGCGAGTACGCTTCTTCGCGGCGTTCGGCTCGGGCAGCTCCCAACGACGCTCCTTTCGATGGTCGACAGTTCGGTCGGCGGCAAGACCGGTGTGAACCGCCCGCAGGGGAAGAACCTGGTCGGCACCTTCTATCAACCTTCGTTTGTTCTCTGCGATGTCGATACGCTCACGACGCTTCCCCGAGGAGAGCGCATCGCCGGGCTTGCCGAGGTGGTCAAGAGCGCCTGGATCGATTCGGAGCAGTCTGTCGTGATGCTCGAGCGAGACGCCTCCTCCCTTCGTGAGGGGGATGCGGCGGCGACGATCCGAGCGATCGAGATGTCCGTTCGTCTGAAGGCACGGATCGTGAGCGAGGATGAGCAGGAGACCGGGACGCGGATGCTCCTGAACTTTGGGCATACGGTCGGTCACGCCATCGAAGCCGCGCTCGAGTATCGGGGCATCCGGCACGGCGAGGGGGTTGCTCTCGGCATGATCGCGGCGCTCCGGCTGAGCGCGGCACTCGGCGAAAATGAAGCCGGGAAGCAGCAGGAGGCACGCCTCGTCGCCCTGCTACGCGAGCTCGGGCTGCCCATCCACCTCGACGATTATCTCGATGAAAACGTCTCCCGGCATCTCATCTCGGATAAGAAACGACGCGGCAGCTCCATCCGCTTCGTGCTCCCGGGCCCTCCGGGCGCGCTTGAAATTCGATCGATCCCGGTTGAGACGATCCGCGAGGCGCTTTTTCGCTGAGCCGCACAAAATTCGTTTCGCACAAAATTTGAGGAAGGAGAGCGGATTCGCCTATCATCGACTTCCTTGCTGCGCGTTATCGCTAGGAGGCATTATGCGAATCCCGAGAATCATAGGCTGGATCGGCCTCGTTCTCTTTGTCTTTACCGGCTGCGTCGACGAAAATTCATCCGTTTTCATCAGTCATTCGAGCATCTTCGAATTCGATGAAAACGCAGGCTGCTTCGCGAGCCCGGACGCGCGACTTGCACGCGCTGAGCTCAATGTGGCTTACTCCGATAACTCCTATGAGATGGCAGCGGTCGTCGTGAGTCAGCTCGTCCGCCGTAATATCGTCACGACGGCGGAGCCGAATGGTCTGTACATTCGGCGCTTCGAGGTCGAACTGACGGACGAAAACGGGGCGCGTCTCGTCGATACGTACTCGGTCACCCCCTCGGGGGGCGGCTATATTCCGCCGAGCCCTCTCGGCGGAAGCGAGCGGGCCGTCTTCGCGATAACCCTCATTCCGAGCGGCGTAACGAGCCTCCTCCAAGACTACGTTGAGCCGGGTGGCGAGCTCGGGGTCATTGCGAGTATTCGGGCTTTTGGTCGCACCACGGGAGGCACCGAGATCGAATCGGCGAGCTTTGATTATGGACTCAAGCTGGTTCACGATGAGGAGAACGCGCGCGTCTACTGCCCCGCCATTACCGATCCGGTCGACCTCGGCATTATGAACTGTGTCTCCGGCCAGGATGGATTCCCCTATCTCATCGCTCGGTGTAACTGATTGAAAAGCGCAAGGTGCATCCTTTGAAAGCCCCGCAGCTCATGGAGTGTGCGGGGCTTTTCAATTGAAGGACGTCGCTCGAATGCGCCGAATGGGATAAGAAGCGCCGCGAAACGTGCTCAGCTTCCCGTTCCGCGCTGGCTCTCGTTATAGCAAGCGATGAACGCGGGATTGAGCGAGATTTCGAGGATGTGCCGGAGAAGGCGCGACTCTTTCACCGCGCCATAGAGCGACTCGAGACCGTTCCGCGAGGCGCGTTTGAGCGGCGGGTCCGTACGAAACGCCTCGGCGATCGCGGCGTAAAGCATGCCGGTATGAAGGAGAGCAAAGAGACTTGCGCGCGACTCGACATAGTGAATGGCTTCGGTCGCTCGGGGTTTGATCTCTTCGTGGATGGAGAGAATGGCCTCTCGCGCGTGCGAGCTCATCTTCTTGCGGAGAAGTGAAGCAAGTCCCCCTTCGTAGGAGCTCTCAACGACTTTTCCACCACCTCCCGATGCGGCTTCGGCCGCGCTTGCCGTTGGCTGACATGCCGCGACGAGCGCACTAAAAAGCGATTCGAGCTCCGCGTTCGATCGCCGACTTCCGACGAGCTTCGAGCCGAAGCCTGAGAGTGCGAGAAGACGCGCGATTCGATAATCGAGAAGATTTGGCTCGTGCTCGAGCGCCTCATCGACGAGGAAAGCGGGCGGTTCGGAGGCGATGACTTTCCCGTCCGTGCCGATTCCTTCACGCCGATAGAGTCTCACCCCCTCGAGCTCGACTGAGGCTGCAAGGCGGCGAAAGCTCCTCGAGAGGGCGCTCGCTTCGGTATAAGGCACAAGATCGTTCGATGAAGCGCCGAGGGCTTCGGGCGATTGAGGGAGTAGATCGCGAACGCTCCTCTCGATTGTGCGGAGGAGTTGGTCAAGCAGGATCTCGCGTTCGCTCGGATCGGGCAGCTCGATCGGACAGCTCCACTCGAAGGGACGCTCATTCGGCGGAGGCTGCCCGGGCTCAAAGGCCGCATAAACCGCGCGCGCGATATGCCTCGGCCCTCCGCCCGCGTCTTCGAGTTCGGAGAGCGCGAGCCAAATGGCCGGTTGCGCGGGATCGAGACGAAGCGAGTGGACAAGGGCGTCGATCTCCTCGTTATCGGCCGCATCGGAAGGCGCGGCGGGGGGGGCAGCCTCCTGGCCAAGCCTTTCGGCGTGGGCATGGGCTCGCCTCACCACATCGCTGACGATCTCGCGCTCAAACTTCGCGCTTTCGCCGCACTCATCGTCGGCCGCGCCGATGCCCGCTTCGGGAACACCGAGTCGTTTCAGGCTCTCGCGTGAGGCTTCAAATGAGGGATGAATCTCGAGGGCGCGAAAAAGGTGTTCCTTCCCGCGCGAGGGCTCACCTCGCGCGATGAGCGCCTCGCCAAGCTCGTGATGGATGAAAGCGAGCTCTTCGACGGGAGGTTCGTCTTCGGCCTTGGCGAGCTCGGCGGCGCGATTCGCGGCGGCGCTTGCGGACTCGGCATCGCCGCGCATCAGTTCGGCGTCGACGATGAATTTGAGGCACCTCAACTGATCCCCAAAGTCCCAACTGCCTTCGACGCGATCGGCGAGTTTCATCACGATGTCTTCAAGAAGCCTCTTTTGGATGGACGGGTCGAGGGTGCCGAGGAGCGAGAAGAGCTTGGGAAGGATGGCCAGCCGATTGGTGGCCCCGAAGAGCGCGTGCAGAAGGTGTGTTGCTCTCGCCGTGTGGCCGAGCGATTCGAGCGTCGCGACAGCGCGCATCGTGAGGTCGGTCTTGACGTCGGCGTCATCGCTCGCTTCGGCGAGGACAAGATGCGCTTCAGCGAGGCTTGCAGGATCATTCAAGCGCGCGGCGAGCGCCTCGATTTGACTGAGCGCGTGTCCGGGGCGCGGATCGAGCGCGAAGCTCTCCTGGTAGAGACGGAGGGCTTCGCGTTCATCGCCGAGTCGATGAAAGAGCTCCGCGCGCCTCAAAGCGAGGGCGCGCTTCGAATCCTTCCCCATCACGCATTTGGAGAGCGCGCCATAGGCTTCATGAGCGAAATCGATCGAGCCGGCGCGCAGACACGCCTCTTCGATCAGAAGCAAGAGATCACCCGAATAATCGAGCTGGAAAAAGAGTGGATCCTCACCTTCGGTGGTCTCGCTCAGCACGGACCGAAGCGAGACGATGGCCTCGTCGGGCGCGTCCTTCATCTCGAGCTGGACCCGAGCGAGCTGCATCCTCGCGTCGATGCGTTCGACGACGGTCGAAGCGCTCTCCTCGAAGAGCTGAAGGATGCCCTCGAGCCGCGCACTCTCATAGGTTTTGGCGTAGATGGAGGCGAGGCGATGGATTACCTTTCGGTTGCTCGGGTCGAGAGCGAGGGCGCGGAGAAGGCTCCGGTGTTCCCCGCCGAGGCTCCCGACCGAGGCGTGGAGCGAGGCGATCGTCGTGAGGCGATCGACGCGATCGCGACGCGGGAGATAACTGAGCTGCGCTTCGAGGATCCGGATCTTGAGGATGGGATCGTCGATTCGATCGAGCCCGCCTGCGATGAGTCCGAGGATGCTCCCCTCGCCGTGACGATGAACGGTCGAAAGGGCAAGCTCCGCACCAAGCTTCGCGTCGAGTTCGAACGCCCGAGCGAGCGCGGCGAGAAGCTCATCGAGCGCGATCTCGATGAGATCCGGATGATCGAGAACGGCGCGGATCGCGGCTTGAACCGTCCCGATGTTTTCGCTGAAGGCAGCGAGGAGAAGGCGCGCCCGAATCGCTCCTTCATCGAGAACACTCATCCGCGCGCGGCTCTCTCTCATCCGGAGAAGAAGTTTTGTGAGGCCGCGACGTTGGGCGATCTCCATCGCGCGCTCCATGACGACGACGGAGTCGCCGATGGCCGCGCGTGAGCGTTCGACCGTACTGCCGAGCGCTTCGTTGGGAAGGTGGTCGAGCCGCCCCGCGAGGAAAAAATACGCTTCGGCGCATGAGGGCTCGACGCGAATGGCTTCGAGGCTGCGATTCGTTGCCGTCAGCTCATCACCGCGCTCACTCGCGAGGAGAGCAAGGTGCATCAGGAGGCGTGCCTGTTCGCGTGCATCGTGTGCCGCCCGAAGGCCAAAGTCGAAGGCGCGCTCCATCTTCGATCGCTCTCCGATCCATCGCGCGATGCGCTCCGCACGTGCCAGAGCGAGCGGATGGCGAGGGTCGAGTTCAAGTGCGTTCAGCGTGAGCGCGAAGGCCGCGTCGCGTTCGCCTTGGAGAAGGGCGAGGCTTGCCCGATAAAGGAGCCCGTCGATGCGTCCGCGCGCGTGACTCTCGATGAAAAGTGGTGCCTCGTCTCCTCCGAGACGCGCTTCGAGGACGCGCCACTCATCCGTCGTCGGGATGAGCTCCGAGATGAGCGCGCGGGCGGCATCGCTCTCGCGCTCGGCCATCAGCGAGCGAGCCGCGTATTCGAGCGCGATCGCGCGTCCCTCATCAAACTGGGCAAACGCATATGCCGCGTTGAGGAAGTGATGGGCGCGATTGCTCGGGGCCGCGCAGGCGATTGCTTCGAGCATGGCAGCGCGTACGGCAGGCGGACAGCCGACCGAAGCGATCGCGTCGAGAGGCTCATAAAAAACATCGAGCGTCGGCTCATCGTCGAAGGCACGCGCGAGGAGATCAAAGGCGAGATCGGCCCGTTTCTCGATCTCGGCCCGTTCGGTCACGAGCGAGAGGCGGGCGCGGCGTAGATCGGGATCGTTGGTGGCCATCGCCGAAAGAGCGAGGAGGGCGAGGCTGGCGCGTCCAAAACCTTCGCGAGCGAGCAGGCTCGCGTAGAGTGCGATGAGATCGTCGCGTGATGGATCAAGTGAATGAAGCCACTCCGCGATGGTCCGCGCGCGGGAGGGATGCCGCGCCTCGAGCAGACGGATGGCGCGCACTCCATATTCGACGGCTTCGTCGAGCTCACCGATTTTGCCAGCCGCGCGTGCGAGGTGCTCGTAGAGATCTCCATCGTCTCTCCGGAGGTGGGCGAGGCTCGCGAGCGCGTCCTTCGCTGCGGCCGTCTCGCCGAGCCGATAGTTCGCGATCGCGAGGGCGCTGAGGGCGCGATCCCGATAATGCGCTTCCTCGGCGAGGAGGCTCGCCCCATGGGCGTAACTGCGTGAGAGCTCGTGCTGACCGAGCGCCCGGCACAGCCTCGCCGCCTCGAGCATCGAGTCGAGATCATGGGGATGGATGGCGACTGCGCTCCGATGGCTGAGTGCAGCGCCCTCGAGCGAATGGAGCTCGTGCTCCCACGTCGAGGCGAGTGTTTGGTGAAGACGCGCGAGCTCTTCGGGTGCGGCCCCGCTCGCGATCGCCTCCCGGATTGCCTCCTCGATGGTCTCGATCGGATCGGCGAGCGATTCGGTCGGCGAGCTCAACTCGAGCTGCATCTGTTTGTATTCGACAAGCGATCGCTTTCGTTCGCGGCGCGCGCTCGCGATGGAGCGCTGCAGCTCCTCTTTGGTGCCGATGATCGCCCAGCCGGCGCGGAGCAGTGCGCCCAATTGGCTCGCCGCGCCCGGGCTCTGCGAGAGGAGTTTGGCGATCGGCGCCCCCGACGAAGGGATCTCGAGCCCCGTCCACTCCTCAGCGAGCGTCGGATCGGCATTGGGATGAAGCGCGAAGAGAAGATGAGCGCTCGCGCCAACGGTTTCGGCCTCGGCTTCCCCGGCGAGTCGTGAGAGGGCATCGAGAAGTAGGGGGAGCAGGGCGAAGACACGCGGAGGGCGATTTGGCGACGGTGTCTCCTCTTCGAGTGAAAGCTCGATCGACTCACCCGTCTCGGCGGCACGAAGAGCTCTGAGAGTTCGCTCGAGTAGGAGCGCACGCCGGGAAGAGCGGTTCACCTCTTCCCTGCCGAGAGCCTCGGTGATCAGCGCGTCGAGGCGGGCATCGTCTTCTCCGGCCCGCTGAACGATCGCGGCCGCCGTCTCTTCCGAAAGGCGGCCACTTGCGAGGAGAAAATCGAGCAGCTCCTCGTCCTCGTGCCCCGGATCAATATGGACGAGCGCGCCTTCGTGGACCCGAAAGCGCCGCCCGCCGAGCAGAAAGCTGCCAGTAAATTCCCCTCTCACGAGCTCGAGCATTGCGCCCATCAGTTCGCGCGGAGAGATGGCCCTTAACGACATGATCGGGGGGATCCTATCAATAACCTCGCTCCAAGTCAGAAGATTCGAGGCTCACTGAATGCGAAGCTCGTAGGGAAGGCGCGCGAACACGCCCTCGCTGCTCCCAAAGAGCGCGAGCCACTCGGCGCTTTCGCGGACGCCGGTCGGCAGACTCATGAGGAGCGCCTGGGTTTGGACATCGGGGGTCGCACCGACCGAGAGGAGCTCGCTTAGTTCGGTGAGCAGATCTTTCCGCTCGGGGAAAAACCGGATCGTTGCTTTGGGTTCGAGGTTGGCAAGCTCAAGCGCGCGCGCGAGCGCCTCCTCGAAGCCGCCGATTCGATCGACCATGCCGAGTGGAAGCCCCTGTTTGGCCGTGTACACCCGTCCTTCGGCGACGGCCTCGATTTCCTCGCGACTCTTGCCACGACCCTCGGCCACGCGATCAATGAAGAGATCGTAGATTCCCCGGAGCTGCCGCTCGAGCGCCTCTCTTTCGCTCGCGCTAAACGGTGTGAGCGGGCTCATATAAGCTGAATTTTCGCCGCGCTTCATGGTCTCGACGCGCACTCCAAGCTTCTCCATGAGCGCGCTCAATTCGAGCTTTCCGCCGATGACGCCGATGGAGCCGATGATGCTCTCTTCAGCGGCGAAGATCTCCCGGCCGGCCGCAGCGATATAATAGCCTCCCGAGGCCGCGACGGCGCCGATGGAGATGACGACGGGCTTTTTCTCGTTGAGCCGTGCGAGCGCTCGGTAGATGAGATCGCTTGCGAGCGCCGAACCGCCCGGCGAGCTGATGCGGACGAGCACCCCTTTCGCGTTGGGATCGGCGCTCAGCTCTTCAAGACGTTTGACGACGGAGGCCGCGTAAATATTCGCGCTATCGCTTCGCGCGCCATCAAGGATGTTTCCGCGCAGCGAGACTACGGCGAGATAGGGCTCGGGGAGCTCGAGCTTTTGTTGACGCCCCATGGCGAAGAGATCCCCGAGACTCGGTGGCGCGGACTCCTCGATGAGGGGGACGACGCTTAGCCGATCGATTCCTGCGGCCTTTTTGAGGGCTTCACGTGCTTCGTCGAGGTATTCGAGCTCATCAACGAGGCCCCGATCAAGGGCGTGTTTGGCGAGGAAAGGCCCCTCGTCGAGAAGCTTCGACGCGTCGCCGCCGCCCAATCGTTCTTTGAGGCCGTCGATGAGGTCGGTTGTGTATTGATCGAGGATGTCCGTGAGCACCTCGCGCGTCGGCGCCGGCATCTCGCGCTCGGTGAGTGTCTCGGCGGCGCTCTTGTATTTGCCGATGGCGATCATTTCGGCGCGAACGTCGAGGTTTTCAAGGAGCTCGGCCGCGTAGATCAGCTGCGATGCGTACCCCACCAGATCGAGCGCGCCGGGCGGGCTCATGGTCAGGCGCTCGCACGCGCGGATTGCAAAAAGATACGCGGCGTTGTCGAGGCGATCGAAATGGCAGTGGACGGGCTTTTCGCGTTCGCGAATCTGTTTGATGAGCGCTGTGAGATCGCGGAGCTGCGCAAAATCGCCGCCGCTTGAGCCGAGGCGGAGAAGGAGGCCCTTGGCGCGCGGCTCGTCGCGGATCATGCGGAGCTTTTCGCGGACTTCGATGAAGCTCGGGCTCGGGTTTAGGCCGCTGCCGGGTGTCTCGGGGTAGCTACCCATCAGGTTGATCTGAACGGCAGTGTCCTGAAAATCGGCCTTGAAGGGATCGATGGGCGGACTGCCGCAAGTGCACGCCACAAGAGAAAGGGCTCCGACGAGGAGCAGCATCACTCCCCTAGGCGATCCAGTGGAGGAGGCGGACCGAGAGCGGGAAGAGCTGGAAAAAATCATCAATGAAACCTCGATTCAATCGCCGCCCAAGCGTGCGCGGAGCGCGTTCGATTGCGCGCGCGCGATGCTCGCTTGGCTTCCGTTCGGCCAACGCTCAAGGTAGCGCTCGTATGCCGCGAGCGCATCCTCATCGCGCCCAAGCTTGCGGTAAGCATCACCGAGGCCGATATAGGCGTCAGCATAACCTGCGGCGGCGGCGCGCCGAAAATGCGTCGCCGCTTGTGTGGCCGAGCCCGTATCGAGCGCGATGAAGCCAAGGCCCGTCAGCGCCTCCGCCGAGCCGGGCCGAAGCTCGAGGGCCTGTTCGTAATCCTTTCGGGCGGCCGCGGTTCGTCCGCGCTCAAGGGCCGAGTCGGCCCGACGAATCAGCGCGTCGTAGCCAAGGCTCGCCGTCGTCAATGCGGCCGTCTCTCTAGCGCTCGTCGGGGTGTTCGCCTTTGGTTTTTTGTCGGCTGCCGTCTCGGCGTCGCCCGTGCGGTGAGGCTTTTCGGAGTCCAGATCTCCGCGTTCGTCGATCGGTTCTGCCGGAGCGTCCCCTGCCTCAACCTTCTCCTCGATCGCCGGATGCGTCGGCTCAGCATCGCTCGGGCCTTTGCTCTGCTGCGCCCGATCGTTCGGCGCATTTTGGTCTCGCTCGCTCGCGTCGCCGTTTCCGGACGCGTCGTCTTCGCGCTCACCGGGTTCGGTGAAGAAGAGCCCGCGGACGGAATCGAAGGCATCGTTTACGGCTTCACGTAAGGGCTCGGGGAGTGCATCGCGAAAACCAATGCCGAGCCCAAAACCAAGGCCAAGGAGGAGGGCGAGCCAGATCCCAAGTCCGCCGCGCTTCTTTTTTCTTCGACCCGGGAAGATCTCATCGTCTTCATCGAAATGCAGCGATGGGGAACCTTTGAGCACGCCACCCGGCTCGCGGGGCGGTGCGGGAGGTTCGGGCGGCACCATCGAGGGCGTTTCGAACCAGCCCTTTTGCCCGCTCGGCTCGGGGGATGGAAGGGTCGGGGCGCTCCCGCGCGGCGCGTCCTCTTGGGGAGGCGCGATGGTCGAGCCTCTGCTTGCCGAAGGCGGCGGAGGATTCATCGCGCGGATGGTTCGATCGGCCGTGAGCGGCGCCTTCCCGGGAGGAAGCGTTGCGCCAAGTGCGGGATCCTCGCTTTCCTTTTGAACCGGCGGCGGGATGGCGCCAGGCTGCATCTGGATCGTCCGATGGTATTCGGGCGGGGCTTCCTTCGTGATCGCCTCGTCGGCGCTCAGCTCTCCTTCATCGCTCAGACCATCGGCGGGCGTGAGTCCGATGCCGAGGAGCGTCTTCTTGCCTGTATCCTTCGCGGTCGCTAGGGGCGGGGAGGGCAACGGGGCCGAGGCACGTTGCCGCGGCTCATGGCTCCGGGCGGCTGCGAAATGCGCAGCGAGCTCTGGGATGTCCCCGAGCGGCTTCCACGGCTCGTTGCCGCGTCGGATCTCATCGTCTTCGGCGAATTCTCGGCTGATGATCCGCGACTTAAGCTCGGCGATGGTCGCGATCTCGATGAAATCGCCGTCGAGCGTCCGAACGGTCCAGTTTTCGCTCACTTCCGTCTCCGGCATGAGCCGAAAGACATGCCCGCAATGGGTACAGCGCACCCGAGTCCCCCCGCGGGCGATCAATGTGGCGTCAAAATCGTACTCTGTGGAGCAGCGCTCGCATGAAACGCGCAAGACTCATCCTCTCAATGTTGGGAGATCAGCTTAAAACGTAAACAAAAAAGAAGCCAGATTCGCGTCAAGTTTCGCGAACTTCGATGGCATCGGGCTAATTTTACCGAAGCATCCCGATGGGAGGCATCGAACGCAGGAGGATCCGCCGCGATCTGAGCTTCGAGACTACGCGAGGTGGCGTGAAATTCTAGCAGAGAATGTACCCCGTGAGATGCGCATGGGGCAGTCGATGGAAGCATTTGCAAGGGGCGTGCTCAGCACTTCTCGAGATCGTTGGCGTCGGCTGTGGGCGAAAATTTAGTTTTCTAACGGAAGTTTGACGCAGAAGAGGGCGCCGGCGGAGTAGGGGTTTTCGCGCATCAGCTCGATCTCGCCCCGATGCGAGCGCGCGATATCGCGCGCGATCGCAAGGCCAAGCCCCGTTCCTTCACGCTCGCCGCCTCTCTCGATGGATCCGCGATAAAAAGGCTCAAAGATTCGCTGTCGATCCTCTTCTCTCACGCCCGGGCCCGAGTCGGCGAGGAAGATTCGGAGCTCGTCGCCTTCTCGCATCGTCAAAATTCGAAGCGTTCCCCCTTCGGGCGAATGGGCCAAGCCGTTCAAGATGAGGTTTTCGAGCATCCGCCTGAGCGCCCCGGGATGGCCCCGGACGGGCCGCTCGCGATCGTCGATGGTGAGCTCGATGGAGCGATTTGGATGAAGGGCCTGTGGTGAACGCAGTGCGCTCTCGATCAACTCGCCGAGCGAAGTGGAGCCATCGCGCGGCAGCGCATCGGAGCCGAAACGTGCGAGGTCAAGGAGCTCTTCAGCAAGATCGCGGAGCTCGCGCGTGGACTCTTCGGCGGCAGCGAGGGCTTCGCGATACTCTTCGCTCGTACGCGGTCGCCGAAGCGCGAGGCTGATCTCACCATAGAGGAGGCTAAGTGGAGAGCGCAGCTCATGCGATGCGTGAGCGATGAATCGCCGCTGAGTATCAAGTAAGAGCCGGAGGCGTTCGATCATTTCATTGATGTCGCGGCCAAGCTGGGCGAGCCCTCCAGAGGAGCGCGCGATGGGGACGCGGCGCTCGAGATCGCCACTCGCGACGGATCGCACAACGCCCGCAATGATTTGATGTTCGACGGTGAGGCGCCGGATGACCCAGCTCGCGAGGGCGAAGGAGGCGAGCGTCCCCACCACGAGAAGGAGCAGGAGCGTCCGCCATAAAAATCGCGAGTCTTGTTCGAGATGTGCTCTCGGCGCGGCGAGCAAGAGCGTCGAATCCGTCCCCACGATCGGAGCGAGCACGCCCCGAAGCTCTTCGTCGAGCCGGAGGTTGAAGGGCTGGTAGGAGCCGCTCGTCATCTCCTTGAGCGCAGGCGGTTTTCCTTCGAAGGTGTCGGTGGTGTCGAGAACGCTACCATCTTCGCGATAGAGCGCCGCGTATTTTGTGAGGGGACCGATGTCGTCGACGATGGGGCCGGGACCTTCTCCGATGACGAGCGTCTCTCCCCCGAGCGAAGCGATCTCCATGGCTTCCTCACGCGCTTCGGCGATGAGGGCAGAGTCCAGCTGCGCCATCTCGGAGCGGTGAACGGCGATATAGATTGCCGCGAAACTCACGCCGAGCGTGATCGTCGTCATGGCGACAAAGGCGACGATGAGCCGCGAACGAAAGCTCATTGCGTCTTATCCGCGCGCGTGGAGTGGCCGGAGGTCGTCTTTGCGGTCGCTTCCTTATGCGCCTCGCCCTCGCCGCTTAGGAAGCGATAGCCCACCCCACGGATGGTGCTCACCCGATAGGCGTGCTCGCCGAGCTTTTCGCGGAGGCGGCTGATGTGAACATCGAGAAGGTTCGAACCAGGTTCGAAATTCATATTCCAGACGTGGGCGTAGAGATCGCTCCTCGAGGTGGGCTTATCGGCGCGCTGCACGAGGTAGTAGAGCAGTTGGTATTCGCGCTGAGTGAGCGGCAGAGGCCGTCCTTGGACGAGCGCCTTTCCCTTTTCGGGATCGAGCTCGAGATCGCCAAAGCGCAGACGCCTGAACCCGCGCGAGCGACGAAGAAGGGCGTTTACCCGCGCGATGAGCTCCTCGAGCTCGAAGGGCTTGACCAGATAATCATCCGCGCCCGCATCGAGGCCGAGCACGCGCTCCTCGGTTTCGCCGCGGGCGGTGAGCATCAGGATCGGGGTCGTGTTTCCCCTGCGTCGGAGCTCTCGACAAACCGTCACTCCATCGATCTCGGGGAGCATCCAATCGAGGATGATGAGTTCATAAAGTGAGGAATTGCCTTGGACAAGGGCGTCGGCGCCATTGGCGCACAGATCGACGATGAAGCCTTCCTCGGTAAGCGCACGTGAGAGAAAGCGTGCGAGCTTCATCGAATCTTCAACGATCAAGATCTTCATCGACCACCCAATATAGCGAATAATTTAGAGAACTTAAAGGCGAGCGGAGCCGGGTCGAGCGCGCGTTGATTGGAGGAGTGACGCGGCGTCTGCTAACTTCGGCCCATGGCGATCATCGAAGTAGGCGACACGAATTTTGAGCAAGAGGTTCTTGGCAGCGAACTTCCCGTCCTTGTCGATCTCTACGCGGATTGGTGCGAGCCCTGCAAGCAGCTCGCACCCATCGTCGAGCGAGTCGCTGCGCGCTTCGAGGGTAAGCTGAAGGTTGTCAAGATCGACGTCGATCGGGCACCGATGGTCGCCCAGAGCTTCCGCGTGCAGAGCATCCCCATGCTGGTCCTCATCGATCAAGGACAAGTGGTCGGGCATCAACTCGGTGTCGTCGACGAGGCAACGCTCGTTCAGATGATCGAGCCGATCATCCCGAGCGACGCGCTGACGCTTGAACCCAAAGATCTCGCCGCCTACATCCAAGAGGGGAGGGTGGTGCCGGTCGATATTCGGGATGCGAACGCCTTTGCGCGTCATCATATCCCGTCCGCCATTCATATTGCGCTCGAAGAACTCGAGTCAAAACTCGACGAGCTCCGCGCGACGGATGGACGACCCAGGGTGCTCTATCATCGCACCGAAGAGCCGGCGCGTGAGGCGGCCGAAGCGCTCCTGGGGAAGGGGGTCCAGGTGGGTTATCTTAAGGGCGGCTACCTCCACTGGGAGGCAGACGGTTTCGAGGTGGAGCGCTGAACGGGGGGCAAAGTGCGAAGGGAAGAGGCGGAGCCCGAGGGCGGAGGCTCCCTCTCGTTGCCGCGCCCGAGTCGCGTATAGCGCCTCACGAGCGGGACGAATTGCTGCCCGATTTCGGCGCGTTTTCCGATCGAGCGATCCACCCGGGACTCCATCTCGCGATCGTGCCTGCGACGAACCGCACCTCCTTGGGCGAGTCCGTGCGCGCGCTATCGGAAGCGTTCGAGAAAAATGGGAAGGTCGCCGTTCGCCGTTTTGAGGTGGATTTACTGCCTTCGGGTGCAGGGGAGTGCGTTTCGACTCATGTCCGAACCGAGGCGGCTTCCTCCGCTCCGGTTGAGGACGACTTGGACGCTGCGCCGGAGACGCTCCTCTCGCTCGGATTTGGCGGATTTTATTACTCACTTCCGGATTTGCCCATTCTCATTACAGGGGGCGAGCCGGCCTTTCGCTGGTCGGAGGCCGCGCGGCTCCTCCAGGACGAGATGAGGCTGATTGTGCCGGAGATCACGCGAGCGCTCGCCCAGGCGCTCGCGGCGGAGTGGGGCCGCGTAAATGGTGATTGACTCGACCTCGCTTCGCGCCTTGTCGACTTGCGCCGCGCGGGCTAACAAGTCCCACGTGAGCGGCCCATGCCCTTCATCGGCATGCGAAGATTCGGCGCGAGGCGCGCGCCATTCGGACGTCTGTGAAGGCATCGCGATCGCGAGGGCGCCCGGTGCGACCCATGATTTTCGAGGAAAACTATGACGAACTCCCCTGAATATATCCCGGGGCTGGCGGGCGTCCCCGCTGCGCGGACGAGCGTATGTTATCTGGACGGTGAGATTGGAAAGCTTCAATACCGAGGCTATCCGATCGAGGCTCTCTCCGAGCACTGCACTTTTGAAGAGGTGAGCTACCTCTTGCTCTACGGCGCCTTGCCGACGCGCGACGAGCTCAAGGGGTTCGAAGACGCCCTCAAGAACGAACGCGCGGTCGATGCCCCCCTCTTTGCGCTTCTCCGGACGCTTCCGACCGACGGTCATCCGATGGACGCGCTCATGGCGTCGGTGGCGGCGCTCGGGATGTTCTATCCGGGAGATCACGTCACCGATCGCGACTATCGCTTCAGCACGGCCATCCGCCTCATCGCCAAGATGCCGACGATCGTCGCCGCCTGGCATCGCATCCGTCGGGGTGAGGAGCTCATTTCGCCGAAGCGAGAGCTCTCGCACGCTGCGAACTTTCTCTACATGCTTGAGGGGAACGTGCCCTCGAAGACGGCCGAGAGAGTCTTCGACGTCGCGCTCACCCTCCACGCCGAGCACAGCATGAACGCGTCCACGTTTTCGGGACGCGTGACCGGCTCGACGCTTGCAAATCCCCACGCTGCGATCGCCGCGGCGGTCGGGACGCTTTCGGGCTCGCTTCACGGCGGCGCCAACGAGAGGGTCCTCGTGATGCTCCGTGAGATCGAGGACGGTTCGGTCGAGGGGACGCGCCGCTGGGCCGAGGATCGGCTCAGCCGAAAAGAAAAGATCATGGGCTTCGGTCATCGCGAATACAAGGTGAAAGATCCGCGCGCCGTGATCCTTCAGAAGCTCGCTGTCTCGCTCTTCGAGGAAATGGGCCCGACGCCTATCTACGATACGGCGCTCGCCCTCGAATCGGCGATGGAGGATCTCGTCGGGGCGAAGGGGATTTATCCGAACGTCGATTTTTATAGTGGAATCGTCTACGAGCGGCTCGGGATCCCGGTCGATCTTTTCACGCCCATTTTCGCGATCTCACGCGTCTCGGGATGGCTCGCGCATCTGCTCGAGCAGCTCGAGGACAACCGCATCTTCCGCCCGAATCAGATCTGGACGGGAGAGGCCGATCGGGCGCTCGTTCCGATCGATCAGCGCGGCTAGGGCTTACAGCCCACGAGAAGTCCGTTTTCATCGACCGAACCTTCGAGGTGTGCTGCCTCGAAGGTTCCCGGGGTCGTGTGTACGCGACAATCGGGGCCGACGATCACAGCGCTCACGTCTGCGTCGAGCGACTGGAGGAGCGCGAGCGCTCTTTCGGGGCCCAGGACGAAGGCCGCCGTAGAGAGCGCATCGGCGTAAAGGCCGCTCGAGCTATGGAGCGTGACCGAGATGGACGCCTTCGATGGGAGTCCGGTGCGCGGATCGAGGATGTGGTGAATGCGGTCGCCATCCGGGCCGATGAGGGCGCGCTCATAATCGCCGGAGGTCGAGATCGATCCTCCCGACGATTCGAAGTACCCGATATGCTTGTCGGGGAGACGGGGATGCTGGATGCCGACGCGATAGGGGCGATCTCCGCGCATCCCGTAGACTTGAACTTGGCCCCCGCCAAAAAGCATATAGGAGCGGATGCCCGCGGCGCGAAGGATCTGACCTGCGCGATCGAGCGCGTAGCCTTTTCCGATGGCGCCGGTGCCAAGCTTCATCCCGCGCTGCTTGAGGTAGACCGTCCGTTCCTTCTCATCGAGGGCGATCCGGCGAAAATCGATGAAGCGGAGCTGCCGTCGGATCTCGTCTCGGCTCGGGACGCGCTCGAGGCCGGGACGGAAGTCGTAGAGGCCGTGGAGTGCGGCCCAAGAGAGATCGAAGGCGCCGTCGGTTAGCGCGCTCATCTCGACACCGGATTTGACCACCGTAAACGTCTCTTCGCTCACGTGGACGGGATGGAGGCCAGCGGCGGCATTGATCCTCGAGATTTCGCTCCCAGGGCGCCATTCGGAGAGGAGGAACTCGATTCGCTCCATCTCGGCGAAGGCCTTGGCAACGGCCGGGCGCGCGATTTTTGGATCGGCCTCAGCGCGGATCATGAACACCGTGCCCATGAGGCGGCGGCGCTCGGTATAGGGATCCATGGACGCTTGGGCGCTCGAGCGCGTCTCGGACCCGGGCGCGTCGTGAACGCCTTGTTGAGGAGCGCTCGCTTGGGGCGCCTCGGCGGGCATGCTTCTTTCGGACTCTGCCTCGCGATGCTCGTCACCCGAACACGCCACATGCAGTGCGCAAAGACAGAAGAGCCATAAGTGTCGGAGCATTCAGCGCGTCCCTTCCCGGAAATAAAGCAAGATTCGGTGCAGTTTACGAGGACCGAATGGCAGCGCAGGGGGCGCTCTCGAAGGCGATCGGTTCGTGCTACGCCGAACATACAGCGAATCTGAGAGCAACGAAGTTTCATTAAGCTATCCTCGATACTCCCATGCGGCTAACGCTCTTCGCGCCAATTCTCTTCCTCCTTTTCATGCTCTTCTTTTCGCCCTCATCTGGCGCGGCGATCGGTGAAGCGACAGCGTTTGAGTTCCGCTCTCTGTCTCTCAAGGGGTTGAAGGACGATCCTCGACCGACGGCGACGCGGCGGATGAGCTGGGCCGTTCGAACGCGCACGAGCGTTGAAACCATCCTCGAACCCTCGCGTGTGACGCTTTCGGAGCGCTCGCTTTTTGAGCAGCCCTTTCTTTATCTCGCAGGCGATCGCGCTTTCCCGATGCCGAATGAAGAGGAAATTGAGCGGCTCTCGCGTTTTCTTCGCTTCGGTGGATTTCTACTCATCGACGATGCGTCGGAAGGCGACGATGGGTTTGACCGCTCGGTTCGTGCACTCCTCGCGCGAGCCCTCCCGGACTCGGCGCTCGCCCCCATTCCGCGCGACCACGTGCTCTATCGGTCGTTTTATCTCGTAGGTCGACCTGTGGGCCGCGTCGAGGGGCCGCCGCATCTCGAGGGCATTGAATACGCCGGACGCCTTGCCGTCGTCTATTCACGCCACGATCTGGGTGGGGCCTGGGCGAGGGATAATCTCGGCAACTATCATTTTGCCGTCGTGCCGGGCGGCGAGAGACAGCGCGAGATGGCCTATCGGCTCGGCGTGAATCTCGTGATTTACGCGCTTTCGCTCGACTATAAAGACGATCAGGTGCACGCTCCCTTTATCATGCGCCGGCGTGGGGGAGGCCGCTGAGGCGAACGATGCAGGAACGCTTTGGTGGAATCGTCTTTGATGGCGCGCTCGGATGGCTCGGGGCCGCACTCGCCCTCGCGGCCGTCGCAGGACTCATTGTCTACGAGGAGCGGCGCCTGCGCTCCGAGCGCCCCGATCGGCGAAGGATCCTCCTTGGCCTCCGCGTCCTAAGTGGGGCTGTGGTCTTCGCGATCGCGGCGCAACCCGCGTTCGTTACCGAGCGCTTTCAGAAGATCGAATCACGCAGCGTGGTCCTCATCGATGAGAGCCGGAGCATGTCGATCGCCTCGGAGCGAGGGACGCGCGCGGAAGAAGCGCGGGCGCTTATCGAACGGCTTGCCGA
The DNA here is from genome assembly GCA_012514415.1 of Sandaracinaceae bacterium. Classification (GTDB taxonomy): domain Bacteria; phylum Myxococcota_A; class Polyangia; order Polyangiales; family Houyiibacteriaceae; genus JAAYBZ01. The sequence goes on along the minus strand of JAAZAH010000356.1, from coordinate 8,115 downwards.
GACGGAGTCGCTCGAGCTTCGCGCGTTCGGCAATGAAACGAGGCTCATCGATCGCGAGGGCCTTCGCTCACTCGGGACGGCGAGCGCGACAAAGATGATCGCTGCGCTCGAGGAGCTGGCTGAAGATGATTCCATCGGGAGCGTGATCCTGATCAGCGACGGTCTCGAGACGGAGGAAGAGAGCATCCCGCGCTCCCTCGACCGCTTTCCCATCCACACGGTCCGGGTCGGCGGGGAGCTCCCTCCGCTCGATGTCGGGATCGATTCGATCCGGTACGATCCCATCGTCTACCTTCGGGAGCGTCCGCGTGTGAGCGTGACCCTTCACTGCACCGGCCGATGCGCGCAGCCCGTGGAGGTGCGCTTTTCTATTGAGGGCAACACCGTCGACGGCGCGCTCGTCGATTTCGGCGGTGAAGAACTCAAAACGGTCGAATTTTCGATGGATCCTCGAAAGCTCGGGCGTCATATCGGCCGCATTGCCGTTCAGCCTCCACCGGGAGATTCGGTGCGCGAGAACGACGCGCGCTCCTTTTTATTTCGCGTCGAGCGTGAGCGTCTCCGTGTTCTTCTCGTCGCGGGCGCGCCCTCATGGGACGTGCGTTTCTTGAGGGAGCTGCTTGAGAGAAACCCCGCGCTCGACCTCGTGAGCTTCTTCATCCTTCGCACAGTCGACGATCTGACGATGGCCGACAACGAGGAGATGGCGCTGATCCCCTTTCCCACGGATGAACTCTTCCGCGAGCATCTTGGGAGCTTTGATCTCGTGATTTTTCAGAACTTCGATTACGGCCCGTACCGGATGGCGATTTATCTCCCCCGCATCCGCGATTATGTGGAGCGCGGTGGGGCGTTTCTGATGATTGGTGGGGAGAAGAGCTTCTCAGCAGGCGGATACGCAGGGACGGCCGTCGAAAACATCCTCCCGACGAGTCTTCCTCCACCTCCTGGGATCGACGCGCGCCCTTTTTCGCCCGTTCCGCTGATGCCGAGGCATCCGCTCGTTGCGCTCGGGGAGTCGCCAGAACAGGTGCGAAGGCGTTTTCAAGAGCTCGCCCCGCTTGCCGGTGCGAACGAGCTTGGCGCCCTTCGTCCCGGCGCGCGTGCGCTTCTCGGCCATCCACAGCTTCGTGTCGGAGGCGAGCCGGCGCCGATCCTCGCGGCACATGATGTCGGCGAGGGGCGCGTCGTCGCTTTTGCGAGCGATTCAAGCTTCCGCTGGGGCATCACGACGGCGGGTGAGCGCGGAGATCTGAGCGTCTTTGAGCGGTTCTGGGATCTCACGCTTCGCTATATGGTGCGCGATAAGGCGCTTGAGCCCAGCCGGCTTTCGACGGATCACGAGCGTGTGGCCGAGGGCGGAGAGCTCCTGGTCATCGGCGAGTTTCGGGATGAGGAGTACGAGCCGCTTGCCTTTCGCACGGTCGAGCTCAGCGTCGAGGACGAAGCAGGGCGAGCGCTCCTACAGCAGGAGCTCACGCTCACGCGCGAGGGACGGATGCGGCATCCAATCAAGGCGCCCGAGCGCGGCGGCGTGCATCAACTCATTGTCCGCGATGGCCCAAAAGAACTCGCGAGGACTGCGTTTTACGTCGAGGGAGGCGGCGAGGAATTTCGGCGAGTGCGTCCCGATGGACAGTGGCTGCGTGCGATCGCCGACATGAGCGGCGGCGTCTATTTCTCGCACCCCGACGAGCTCCGTTCGCTCGGCTCTCTGTCGCGCATCGAAGAGAGAAAAATCGGCGACGAGCGCAGCTCGCCCTTCCGCCAGACGGGTTTCATCTTCCTTGCGCTCGTTATTTTTGTGGTCGAGCTCGCCGTGAGACGCGTGTTCGGACGCACCTAAGCGCTAGAAATAGTTCAAACCCAGCTGGATGCCCCCTCCGCCGGGAAGCGAAAGGGGGGCGAGCCTCAGGTTGGCAACGCCGCGTTTTTCGCGGAGCTCTTGGTAGGCGCGCTCGCGCTTCTCCGCTGGAGAGGCGATGGCGAGTCCGACGATTCCACTTACGATATCGATCGTCGCGGTAGCGATAACGAGGATCTGCCATCCGCTGTAAATGCCGAGCCCGTCTCGAAAGAGGAAGGGGAGGGGAGCGATGCCAGCGGCGATGCTGATGGAGTTGCCGATGAGGCGGCGCGCACGATGCTGTCGAGCGAGTTTTTTGAGCTGTGCTGCGCCGAATGCGATCTTTCGGTCTGCAAGTTCGGCCGTGCTCTCGGGCATCGCATCAAAGGCGGTGAACGCGCCCCGCGAATCGGGGCGGATGCCGAAAGAGAGCCCGGCGCGAGCAAGCTGCGAGGCGCCTAGAATATAATAATAATTCCGAGTCGGTTGATGGAGCCCCTCGACGCCCGCGCCGATGCCGATCATCAGCCCACCGATGAGCGTTTGCATCACCCCATCGAGGACAGGATTCGATTCACGCTGAGCGAGAACGGAGAAGCTCGAGCGGAGAAATTGAAGCTCGACACTCTTCGCCGTGAGTGCCGAATAGGAGGGGAGAGGCGGGATGGCGTCGCGGGGCGGCTCCGGGATGGCCTCGGGCGCGATCTCGGGTGCGATCTCGGACGCCGGAGGCAGAGCGACCCGTTTGGCAAAAGGGCTCATTCCCGGGGCGGGCCGCGTCAGCATCGCTCCGCCCTCGGCCAAGCCGCGCGCCGGGGTGAACGCGGACGCGAGGACGAAGAGGGTGAACAGGAGCGCGACGAGCGACCTCATCCTCGCGATCTTAGCAATCCCTGCGCTGCCCCGAAAGTGCGCGGAAATGCTCCGGGGGCGGCTTCGCATTCGGCGGCGAGCGGAGAGAACGACCTCGTCCGCTACCGAAGCCACGAATAATACGTGCGAAGAGTCGGATCGTCCGTGCGCTCGGGCGAGAACTGGATGCCGAGGAGCTTCTTCTCCGTGTCACGAAAGCCTTGGATATCACCGCCATGGAGGTGGCGGTGCGTGATCTCGAGGCCTGGGGGAAGCGTCTCGCTTTCGATGCGGTGGCCGTGGTTTTGCGTCGTTGTAAGGAGCGCGCCGCTATCAAGCTCGCGCACGGTGTGGTTCGGCCCGCGCCGGCCCGCCTTGAGCGGACCGATTTGAAGGCCGAGGGCGCTCCCGAGGATGAGGGCGCCGCTCTCGATTCCGAGCAGCGGTTTTTTCCCAATGAGCGCGCCGATGCCGTCGATAAGCGATGCGCTCTTCAGCAGAGGTTCAAGGGCGCCATTCGGGAGAATCAGCCCATCGATCTCGAGCGAGCGGATCGTGTCTTCGCTTGCCGACATGGGGATGCGAACGACCGAAGCACCCGTGTCCACGATGAGACGGAGGAGCTCGCGCCGCGCGCCCCAATCGAGTACGCCGATGCGGAGCCCCTCACCGCTTCGATCCTCTCCGCGTCTCCACTCGCCAGAGCCTTCCGTCCATTCGACCGGCTCTTCGAGAAGCGGAAGTTCGGCCGGAGCGCTTTCGGATTGGAACATCGACTCGAGGCCCTTCGGATCGCCCGAGCCGACGATTCCCCGGAGCGGACCGCTCTCGCGAATGTGGAGCGTGAGCGCGCGTGTGTCGATGTCTGTGAGCGCGGGGATTCCGTGGCGAATCAGGTAGTCACCGAGCGACTCTTCGGAGCGATAGTTCGAAGCGAGGGAGGAAGCTTCGCGGACGATGAGTGCGCGGATGCGAGGCTTGTCCGACGAGAGATCGCGGGCATTTACCCCGACGTTCCCGACGCCCGGATGGGTGAGGACGAGGATTTTCCCTGAGAGCGCAGGATCGCTTATCGTCTCTTGGTAATCCGTCATCCCGGTCCAAAAGCACGTCTCGCCGACGGCGCCGGCGAGCGGGGCACCGAAGGAAGTCCCGTGGAAGAGGGTTCCGTCTTCGAGGAGGAGATAGGCAGGTTCGTTCATGCTCTTTTGCGTTCAAAGACAAGCTCCCCGCGGACGAACGTCGCCTGGACGGCACCTTTGACCTCTTGATCGAGGAGGGGAGTGTTGTGGGATTTGGAGCGTAGCGCTTCACGCCCGACGGTCCATCGCTCTTCGGTGTCGAGGATGACGACGTCGGCCGGAGCGCCGGGGCTCAGCGATCCTCCTCCGACCTCGGGGAGGACACGAACAGGAGAAATCGTAAGCGCTTCAATAAGTCGCCGCATGGAAAGCTCGCCTCGATCGACGAGCGTCAGAAGCGCAGGCCAAGCCGTCTCGAGGCCGTTGACGCCAACCGCGGCGCGATCGAATTCGACGTCTTTCTCCATCGGCGAATGAGGCGCGTGATCGGTGGCGATGCAATCGATCGTTCCATCGGCGACCCCGCGCACGAGGGCGAGTCGATCGCTTTCCTCACGAATCGGCGGGTTGCATTTGCAGTGGGTGTCGTAATCGAGAAGCGCATCGTCCGTCAGGATGAGGTGATGCGGCGTGACCTCGGCGGTGAGCGGAAGGCCACGCATCTTGGCTTCGCGGACGAGCTGGACAGAGCGGCGGCTCGAGATGTGTGCGACGTGGTAGCGAGCGCCGGTAAGTTCGGCCAAAATGATATCGCGGGCCACGATGATGTCCTCGGCCTCGCGGGGGAAGCCGCGGATACCGAGTTTGGTCGCATTCGGACCCTCGTGCATGTGCGTGCCCGCGGTCATGTGGTGGTCTTCGCAATGCTGAATGACAAGGAGGTCGAGATCGCGAGCGTACTCGAGGGCGCGGCGCATGATCTGGGCGTTCATCACGCACCGCCCGTCGTCGGAGACGGCGACGATGCCGGCCTCTTTCATTTCGGCCATCTCGGCGAGCTGCTCGCCCTTGAGGCCGCGCGTGATGGCGCCGATAGGGAAAAAGCGCGTGCCGCCGGCGGCTTCGGCGCGCTCAAGCATCGCCCGGGTGATGGCGGGATCGTCGTTCACCGGGCTGGTGTTCGGCATGGCGCAGACGGCGGTGAACCCGCCCGCCGCGGCGGCCTTGAGCCCCGAGGTGATGTCTTCCTTGTATTCGTGTCCGGGCTCTCTGAAATGAACGTGGATGTCGACGAAGCCGGGCGCGACGATGCGCCGCTTGGCGTCGATGATCTTGGCGCCTTCTGGAGGGGGAATCTTCGCATCGACAGCCTTGATCACGCCGCCTTCGATGAGGAGATCTTTCTCGGCGTCGATTCCATTCGCCGGATCGACGATCCTACCGCCTTGAATGAGCCACATGATGAACGCGCTTATCGTTCAGGCCGCCCTGAGTCAACCCGCGCGCGACGCTTTCGGTGGAAGCACCGAGAAGATGAAGGAATTGGGTCGATCGCAAGCGAATGCTGAGTTCATCTTGGAGCTCTCCCGGCGAGGGTCCGCTGCGCTCGCGCGCAATCTTCGAGACAGAGGCTCCGTTCGCTCTGACCGTTCATGGCGGAAAGAGGCCGCGTCGTCACGACTTCTATGGGGCGATCCTGCCCTAGGATGTGCTGGAGCATGCGATCGGAGGGTCCATCGATGGACAGTGCGATTGCGCATGATGTGAAGCGGCCACGGGTCCATGGGCGGGCAAACCTTTCCTACATGAAACGGCAGATTTTTCGGAGACTGTCGCCCGAGATTTGCCGTGAGGGCGCCTTCCATCAAAAGTGTCCGGCGAAGCGTCATTCGCTGTGGCTGCTTCTCGGCCTGCCTGCATGGACTGAACGCTCGGCGCCGAATAAAAAGGCGCGGACCGCCACGTTTCGATGGCCCCTCCACGGATCCGTGGCGGTCCGCGCTGCGCGGTGGGATCGAAGCGCAACCTTTTCGACCCCGACGCCCCTCTACAAAGAGGAGCGCGCTTCGAAGTCCGCGGGAGTGATACGCCCCACGATCACACGAGCCGCGTGGACTCCAAAGCGCTGTGATTTCGTTTTCAATCGCTCCCCGCCACGGCGCAGACGGAGGCTGAGGCGCGGCGGGGAGGCGAGGCGAGGCGCGCCTAATCTTCGCTTATGGGCCCGAGAGCGCCGGCGTCGAGGACAGTCCGGTTGTCGATCGTCACGATCGGATCGGCGCCGACGCTCGAATTGAGATAGATGAAGTTCATCTGGTCGAAGGTGACAGCGCCACTTTCGGTTTCGAGCGCGTCGAGGATGGTGTGTGCGCTTTCGAGGGTGAGCGTTGACGGTTCGAGGCAATCGGCTTCCTCGTGCCCGTTCACCCAGAGAATGAGGCGCGGCCCGACATCGTCGTCGCCATCGAAGATATCGAGGCAGAAAGTCTCGCCCTCGGTCAGGAAGTCGGCGTTTGGGATAAGATGCGAGGCGCTTCCAAAATAGGCGCCGAACTGAGGCGGAAGATGGGGCGACGATCCTCCATAGGCCATCAGGCGAAGCGCGCCTTCGGGAGGAGCGTCCGTGTGTGTTTCCGGGATTTCGCTTGCGCCAATATAAAACTGAACCGCCGCATGATTGGGCGGCGTGATCACGTTCTCAAATCGGACGTGTCGGATGCCGCCCGGCACGGGGCAGAGGAAGCGGCTCGTACTCCCTTCGGCGGCGCGCTCGATTGTGAGGGATGCAGGGAGCGAGGCGGAGCAAGCCGAAACTTCGTCTTCTGAAAGAACCGGCTCATTGTCGAGCGTGATCGTGGGCGATTTCTCGAGACCTGCAGCCAAATAGACGTAGGTATCCTTCTCGAAGGCGATGGCACCTTTGGTTTCGCCGATCGAACCAACGACGGCGAACGCGCTCCCAAGCGTCAGCGTCGAGCGCTCAAGGCAATCGGCGGAGCGATATCCGTCGACCCAGAGGACCACGGCGGGGGAGCGCGCTTCGTTTCCGTCGAAGACATCAGCGCACCACGTCCGCCCTTCGTTGATGAAAGAGAGGGTGTCCATCACTGTGACGGATTCGCCGCCAAAGCGGATGGTGAAAGAGGCCGGCGGTGCGGGGAGCCCCCCACCATAGGCCATGAGGCGGAGAGCGCCCTCGGGGACCTCGTCCTGCGCGCCGATGGCGTCTTCGAGGCCCAGGTAAATTTGGTAGGAGGTATGCGCCGGCGGAGCGGATACGCCTTCGACGCGTAGATGCCGAACGCCGCCTTCGACGGGGCAGAGTGCGAGATTGGTCGGTTGGCCGTCGTCCCGCGGCGTGATCGTTTCGACGACGGGGATCACCCCATCACAGGCGCTCGGCGGATCGGGCTCGTCATTGTCTTTATCCTTGTCGCCGTCCTTATCGTGATCTCCCGTTCCGTCCGATGCGTCCGGCTCGGGTTCGACCGTTGGCTCGTCGCCGCAAGCTCCAAGTGTGAAGGCTTGCATGAGCAAGCCAATCAAGAGAAGTCGCTTCATATGCCACCCTTTTTGAAAATGATTTTCATTATCATATCGGAGCGCGTTCGCATCGGCAAGGGTGTTTCGTAAAAAACATGGGGTCCCTCCTTGAGGCCCAGCGTTCGGACTGCGAGGGGAGGCCGCTCGGCCCCAGGGCGAAGATCCGAAAATGTCAAGGAGATCGATCCGATCGCCTCGTTGGCCAGAAAAAGCGAAGAAAATGTAAACTCCGAAATTGCGAATAAAATCGGTATTTTGCTCTCTGTTTTTTTGTGGCCATACATGCTCGTGACGGTACGTTGCCAGACGGGCATTGTCATTTGGCCCCCTCGATGGTAGATCGTCTCCTATGCGTATCAGCAATAGTTTTTCGGCAGGCGAAGTCCAAGTTCTCGAATTCATCCTCAAGACGCTTCTTCGAGGCGGAACTCCGACGATGGCCGTTCGCAATAAAGACTTCCCTTCGCTCTATCGTAAGGTGATGACGATGAAGCAGCGTCTCGCCGATAAGGCGGAGAAGCGCGAGCGGGAAGCGGTCAAGGAGAGCTCCGTCGGGACGATCCGGGCGCCCGAGCTCGAGGCCGACATCAAAGAAAACATCGGCTGAGTTCGCGCATCGATCGACGTCCACGAGGGGCTGGATAACCCCTTGATGGGATCGCGCGTGAAAGTCCGTCTTCGCATGCCCTGCGCGCGAGCCCAAAGTTAAGCCGCTCGGAGACACCCGGGTCGTGTCTCGAGCGGCTTACGTTTTGGAGAGATCGCCGGTTTTTTGCTTCAGTAGGCGCAAGGATGATAGCGGAGGGACATGCTCCTCAACCCGCCGAGTGCCTCTGTTGCCCGCGCGCTCTT
>JAAZAH010000355.1 GCA_012514415.1 Sandaracinaceae bacterium | reverse complement strand
TCTTGACACTAGAAAGATTAAAGCCCGCGCCGGGGGCTTGGATCTTGACACCAGAAAGATGAGGCCGCACCAACTGCTCCTAGATCTTGACACTAGAAAGATTAAAGCCCGCGCCGAAGGCTTGGATCTTGACACCAGAAAGATTAGAGCACTCGCGTTCTTGTCAGCGTCAAGATCCCGCCCCCCTCCTAGACCTCAGCAGGCGCGAACGGATCGACCAAGCGCAGCTCTCCGGCCTTCACTCGCGCGCTCGCTTTAGCCTCCATCCGGATAAAACACCGCGAGCCAGATCGTCATCTCACCCGGCTTCGTCCACTCGACCCGATGCCGCCTCCCGGCGGGGATCTCATAACTATCGCCCGGACGGAGTGCGATCACCTCACCGTCCTCAAAGCCGAGCCTCGCCTCGCCGCTTAGAAGCGCGATCCACTCATGCTCTTCTTGATCGTAATAGAAGCCCTCGGGCGAGGCGTGCCCGTAGGAGACGATGCGCTCGATCCGAATGCCCGGTCGCTCGACGAGCCGCTCGAACATCTCTTCATCGAGCGCATCGAGCGGCGGCGAAAGGAGATTCTTCACCTCGTTCATCCGGAAAGCTTAGGGCACACTCGCGCGTTTCGATCCAGAATCTTCCTTCACCGATTTATTTTTATGGATCTACTTCGCCGTCTTCAGCTCGATCCCTTCACCCTCGGCCTTTTTGTGGTGGTCGGCATCGCGGCCCTTCTCCCCGCGACGGGGCACGCGGCCGACGTTCTGGATCTCGTCACAGATCTCGCCATCGCCGCGCTCTTCTTCATGCATGGCGCCAAACTCTCTCGTGAGGCCGTCAAAGAGGGCACCCTCCATTTCCGACTTCACCTCACGATCCTCGCCTCCACCTTCCTTTTCTTTCCGATCCTTGGCTTTGGCGCCAAACCCGTTTTCGATGCGTTCCTCTCGCCCGAGCTCGCCCTCGGCTTCCTCTTCTTAGCGGCGCTCCCCTCGACCGTTCAGTCCTCCATCGCCTTTACCGCGATCGCAGGCGGCAATGTCCCCGCCGCCGTCGTCGCGGCCTCGCTCTCGAGCCTTCTCGGCGTCTTCCTCACACCCGTCCTCATGACGGTCCTCGTCGGCGGAAGCACCGGCGCCATGGAGGATCCGATCTCGGCCATCCTCAAGATCGTCCTTCAGCTCCTCGTCCCGTTCCTCGCCGGTCATTTCCTTCGGCCGTGGATCGGAGGCTTCGTCGAGCGGCATCGCGGCCTCCTTCGTTATACCGACCAAGGCACGATCCTCCTCGTCGTCTACACGGCATTTAGCGCATCCGTATCCGAAGGGTTCTTTGCCGAGACTCCGCTTTCGATGCTGCTTCTTATCGGCATCCTCTCGGCGCTCCTCCTCGCGCTCGTCATGACCCTCATCACGAAGATCTCGAGGCGACTTGGGTTCTCTCGTGAAGATGAAATCGCCATCGTCTTTGCGGGCTCCAAGAAGAGCCTCGCGACAGGCGTCCCGATGGCCAAAGTGATGTTTTCGAGCGCATCGGTCGGAGCGATCGTCCTCCCGCTCATGATCTACCATCAGATTCAGCTCATCGTCTGCGCCTTCCTCGCGCAGCGCTACGCGACAGACGCCCAAGGCACACCCGCCTAGTCTCGAGCGCGCGAAAAAGCGCCTTCAGCGCTCGGCCTCGAGAATCTCTCGAAGGACCGAGGCGCTACTATGCTCCACGTCTTTCGTGGCCGTGAGGAGGATGAGCCTCTTGTTCGCGAGCTCTTTCAGCTGGTCGAGCGCCTCACGCTGCGGCGAAGAGCGGAGCTCCTTGAGGTAGCGCTCCTTGAATTCATCGTAGCGCTCCCGATCGTGCCCATACCATTTGCGGAGCTCATTCGAAGGCGCGACCTCTTTCAACCAAAGGTCGTGGACGAGTGCTTCCTTCTTGATGCCGCGCGGCCAGAGCCGATCGATGAGCACGCGCTTAGCGCTCTTGAGATCGCTCGGCTCGTAGACGCGCTCGATCGTAATCTTGGCCATGCCCTCAATAAAGCAAAAACGCGCGCGAAGAAGCAATGAAGTGGTCGTTCATCGCCGCGGGCGGATCATTCGCTTTATCTCTTTGAAGAGCCCGCGCGCGATGGCGCCAAGATCCATCCCCTGCGAGGGATCACGCCCATTGGCGATAAGCGCCATCTGCGCCACGCTCATCATCGCCTCAGACGCG
>JAAZAH010000041.1 GCA_012514415.1 Sandaracinaceae bacterium | reverse complement strand
GCTTCAGCCCAATCTAGCAAAATGGAGAGACTTCTCATCATCCTCGCCGCCAGTTTTGGCTTCCTCGGTGTCGCGCTTGGTGCCTTCGGTGCGCATGGGCTCACGCGATTTCTCGATGGGCTCGAGGACGGTGCCCTCCAACTCGAGTGGTGGAAGACCGCGGCGCACTATCACCTCGTGCACTCTTTGGCGATCCTTGGCTCGGCGCTTCTCATCCCGCGTGTAAGTGGGGCGGCGCCCATCGTCGCCGGATTCCTTTTCGTCGCGGGCATTCTGATCTTTTCGGGAAGTCTCTATACGATGACGCTTACGGGCGTCCGTGTCCTTGGCGCGATTACGCCGATTGGCGGTCTCTCTTTCCTTGCCGGCTGGGCGACGCTGATCGTCGCGGCTTTCCGGCTGAACTAAGAGCTGCAGGCGCGGTCAGCGACCCACTGTCCATCTGCGAAAATTGAAAAAGGCCGGTGGTCTCCACCGGCCCGTTCTGAGTCCAACCCGACTTGCGAAGGCCTGGGGGCGGCGCAATGGCGGGGCGCTAGTCCGAGCCCTGCGATCCCTCCGTCCGTTCGCTCTCGAGCTCCTCGCGATCGGGCATCATCCGCTCGGCCGTGGCCTTGGGGAGAACATACACTGGAGGCTCGACGACCCGCTGGACGTAAATGCCGCGGGATTCTTCACCGCCAATCGCGAGCTCATGCCGCTCCCCGCCTTCAAGCTCCATGACCACCCGTGCCCTTGGCGGATCGAGACCGAGCTCGTTCGGATCCGCATCTTCGTTCGCAAAGCCGATCGCGCGGAGGCGTGCGAGGGTGAGCGCGCGCGAGCGGAGCGTTGAGGGGTTGTATTGCTCGATCGTCACGCCCTCGTCGGCCACAAAATCCTCTTCGGCATCGGATCGGATGAAGCGAAGCGCGCGATCCGGACCGTGAAATTCGAGCGCTCGAATCTTGGACGAATCGACGTTGAAGATCGCCTTATCTCGAAGCTCGTCGACGCCGCGATCGGCGAGGCTTCGGAGGTTGTTTCGCGCGGCGAGAACGATCTCACTCCCCGCCTCGCGGATCATGGTCGTCTGAGAGCGGTAGGCGCCAATGCGCAGATCGTGAAGGAGTGTGCCATCCGAAAAGAGTCGGAGCGCGATGGCGCGCGAATCGTCGATCTCGAGTCGCTCGTGGAATCGCTCTTTGGTCGCGGCGACGGAATCGATCTCGAGCGAGGCGAGGCGGCGGAGGAGCGACTCCGCGGCATTTGGCTCGATGCCCACCTCGAGCGGCTCCTTCATGCGGAAACCGTCGCTCGTTTTTTCGAGGACAATTTTTGATGAGCCCGGTCGCTGGATCTCGACGCGATCGATCGAATCGACGTCGAGGTCTTGGGTGGGCGATCGGCGTTCGATGAGCGAGGCTTCGTCTGGCATATCGCGCTGGCGCATCAAAAAGAACGTCACGCCGATCAGAAGCGCGAGCGCTGCGGTCGCGAGGATGAGTCTTGAAGTGAAGAGCTTCATCTTGAATGCACCTTATTCGAATGAGATGGAGTCCTTCAACGCGCGCCGCCTGCGGTAGCGGAGGAGTCCGAACGCGGCCACGAGGAGTGGAAGCCCGAGGGAAAAAACGAAGCGATAGGCGATCTTCTTTCGATTCCATGCTTCGAGCGCGGCCTTCCCACGTTCCTGAGCCTCGAGCGCGGCCTCGACATCGTTCTCCATGGCGGCGATGTTGATGTCTTCTTGGGCTTTGAGGACGAGGGCGGGAACATTGAGGCGTGGCTCGTCGACATTCTTTGAGCGGATGGCGACGAGAGCCTCATCGTTCGCGAGCCAATCGACGATATTGAGCGGGAGCGCGAGGTATTGCGTAACGAGCTCTTCATCCACGCGCTGCCCCTCGGGAATCGGGAGCATGGTCATCGCCGCGGAGCCAGCGACCACCACGCGAGAGCGTCGATCGGAGGGGGCGGTCTCGCCGAAGGCCGACGGCATGGGGCCCTCGATGGTGGCGAGGACAGGGCTTCGTTCGAGCTCGCCTTCTACGTAGAAGTTTCGCGCCGGGTCGAGGTTGAAGCGCGGACCTTGAGAGCGGAAGCTTCGCTCGGAACTCCGTCCGAGGATCTCGACCTTCACGCCTTCGGGCGGGGTGCGCACTTCGATGCTCGAGGTGAAGGGGACGCTCGCGTTGACGAGGCCCGAGATGAGCGGATGAGCGCGCTCCTCAGGTGAGAATGTGAGGATCGGACGGTATGGATAACGCCGGGGCATCGGCCCAGCTGCCGTTTGGATGGCCGCGTACTCGCATTCCGCATCGGCGACGAGATCGCTCCGGAGATGGACGCCCCAATGCTCGAGGAGGCGATTGATTCCGGAGTCGAAAGCTTCGCCTTCTAGCCCGAATCCGCTCGCCTTGATGCTTCCGCCGAAGACGCCG
>JAAZAH010000354.1 GCA_012514415.1 Sandaracinaceae bacterium | reverse complement strand
TGATCGCGAAGATCGAAAAACCCGAAGCGGTCGAGGTCCTCGATTCGATCATCGACCAAGCCGATGGTGTGATGGTCGCGCGGGGCGACCTTGGTGTCGAGCTCGGGTCCGAGAAGGTGCCTATCGTTCAAAAGCGGATCATCCGGAAGGCGAACGCGGCGGGGAAGATCGTCATCACAGCGACGCAGATGCTCGACTCGATGATGCGTAATCCGAGGCCAACGCGCGCCGAGGCCGCCGACGTCGCCAACGCGGTGATGGACGGGACCGATGCGGTGATGCTCAGCGGCGAGACCGCAGCCGGAAAATATCCCGTCGAATCCGTCCGCATGATGGACGCGATCGTACGCGAGGTGGAGAGCGACTCGATCGATATCCTCACGCAGCAAGTGCGTGATATGCGGATCGTCCCGAACGAAGACTGGCGCGTGATCGGTGCGACGGCGCGCGCCGCCGCAGTCCTCGCCTCGCACCTACACCTTCGAGCGATCGTCTGTTTTACGAACGACGGCGTCTCAACGAAGCTCCTATCGGAGCGGCGGCCACGCGTGCCCATCGTCGGCGTGACGCGTTATCCCGAGATCGCCAGCCGTTTGGCGCTCCTCTGGGGCGTCGCGCCTCGTGTCGAGGTTCCTCCCGAAACGATTGAAGAGACGCGCAGGATCGCCACCGCGCTCCTCACGCGTGAGCGAATGGCCGGCCCGGGCGATACCTTCGCATTTCTCTTCCCGTGGCCGCTCTCGGGCCGCTCAAATACGCTCTCTCTTCATACGATTTGAGCGCGAATCGCGAGGCGGCGGACACAATGCTGGGGTGCCACCGCGACGGGGAAAGTCGCCGCGCTCTTCTCTGTAGCCCTTGGCCCCGTCTGGGCGAAAGCCCGATTCTCCTGTTAAGGTGAGTTCCATGAGGAAGATGCGCGCCATCGTTTATCAAGGAAAAGGCGACATCGATGTCATCGCCATCGAAGACCGGAGCATTCACGCACCGTCAGGCGCTGAGGTCCGAGTCGCCGTCAGCGCGGCCGGGGTGAATCGCGCAGATATCCTGCAGCGGAGAGGCTTCTACCCCGCGCCGCCGGGCGCACCCGCAGATATCCCAGGGCTTGAGTTTGCGGGGAGCGTCGAGAGCGTTGGCCCCGATGTCCGCGCTTTTCAGCCGGGCGATCGCGTCATGGGCATCGCGGCGGGTGGCGGTATGGCCGGCCTCCTCCTCGCCCATGAACGCGAGCTCATGCCCATCCCCGAAGGCATGAGCGTCGAAGAGGCCGCGGCGATCCCAGAGGTCTTCCTCACCGCCTTCGATGCGCTCTATCTCCAAGGCGGTCTTCGCCCCGGCATGGACGTGCTCATCCATGCCGCCGCAAGCGGGATCGGCACGGCCGCCGTCCAGCTTGTCAAAGCCGCCTCGGCTCGTGCCTTCGGCACGTTGCGCTCAGCGTCAAAGCTCGATGCCCTCGCTCCATACGATTTCGATGGGCTCATCGTCGCCAAAGACGGCTCGTTCATTGAAGGGATGCGTGCGCATCTAAGCTCAGCCGACCTCATCCTCGATACGGTCGGAGCGGCCTACCTCAAGGAGAATATCGAAGCGCTCGGAAGCGGCGGAACGCTGGTGACGATCGGCCT
>JAAZAH010000040.1 GCA_012514415.1 Sandaracinaceae bacterium | reverse complement strand
GACGATCATCGTGAGGAGGTCCTTGCCGCCCTCGAGGCATCCGAGCCCGAGATCGCCGAAGAGATCCGCGAGCTTTCGGGCTATGCGCGCGAGACGGCCGGCGGCTTGATGACACCCGAGCTCGTGCAGCTCGGACCCGAGACGACCGTCTCCCAAGCCATCGATGAGATCCGCCGCCTCAGCCATTCCGACGAAGCCGAGACGGTCTATTATGTCTACGTCGTCGGGTACGGACAGAAGCTCCTCGGCGTCGTTTCACTCCGTGATCTCATCCTCGGCCTTCCCGATCAGAAGCTCGAGGAGATCATGACCTCGAAGGTGATCACGCTCAAACCCTACGATCACCAGGAGCTCGTCGCGCATATGATTGCGCGTTACGATTTTACGGCGCTTCCGGTGGTCGACGATCATGGGGTGCTCCTAGGCCTCGTCACTGTGGACGATGTGGTCGACGTGGTCATCGAAGAGGCGACCGAGGACGCCCAGCGTCAGGGCGGTATGATTCCGCTTGAGGAGAGCTATTTTTCGACCGGCTTTGCCGATTTTTTCTGGAAGCGCGGGACTTGGCTCGTCGTTCTCTTTTTTGGACAGCTTCTCACAGCGAATGTGATGCGCCGCTACGATGATCTGCTGGCCCAAACGCTCGATCTCGTGATCTTCATCCCCGCGATCATGTCGGCGGGCGGAAATGCGGGCTCACAAAGCTCAACGCTCATCATCCGCGGCATGACGCTTGGCGAAGTCCAGCCGAGAGACTGGTGGAGGGTCGTCCGCAAAGAGTTGGCGATCGGTCTGAGCCTTGGCGTTCTCCTCGCTTCGCTCGGCTTTCTTCGCGCTTGTGTCGAAAAGACCGAGATCGGGGTCGTTCAGCTGAGCACCACGGTGGCGCTCAGCCTCATGACCGTGGTCATGCTCGCGAGCCTGGTGGGCGCCCTCCTTCCCATGCTCCTCAAGCGTCTCGGCTTCGATCCCGCCGTCTCATCCACGCCCTTCATTGCCTCTGTGGTGGACGTGATGGGCCTGATGGTCTATTTCGGAGTCGCGACGTTAGTGCTCGGGCTCCTCTTCTAAATCACAGGTAGGTCAATCCATGGGAAATGTGAGCTTTCGCTTCGATCAGAGCGCGGATACGGTTTATGAATGGGTCCGCGATCCCGACGTGATAAAGCGGCGCGGAACCGCGCTCGGTGAACGCGAAATCGTGGTGCGCCAAGAGGGCAACGCCGTCCTCGTCGAGCGAACGGTGGACGCGGAAGTCCCCTCGTTCGCCAAAAAGCTCTTCAAGCCGACCAACCGCGTCCACGAGACAAAGGATTGGGATCCCGCGACTCGGAGCGCGAAGCTTCTCGTCGACATCAAGGGGACGCCCGTGTCGATCGAGGGCACGATTCGCATCGTCCCTGACGGTGACGGTTGCCTCTACAACGTCGACTATACGGTGAAATGCTCCATCCCTCTCATCGGGAAGAAGCTCGCCGAATACGTCGACGGCCTCACTGCCAAGGGGATGCGCGACGAATATGAGTGGAGCAAACGAGAGCTCGACGCCCGAGACTGAGACCTCGCTTCGCGAGCGGCCCTACGCCGATGGGCTCACGCTTCCCGAGCTGACCTTTGGTTGTTTTGGCTTCGGCACGGCGGCCTATGGAAAGCTCGAGGATGGAGACCGCGAGGCGCTCATCCAACATGCGTTTGAGCGCGGCATTCGATCCTTCGATGTCGCGCCCGTTTGGGGTGACGCCGAAGAGGCCCTCCATCGCTTCCTCGGAAGTGAGAAGCTCAAAGAGTCGAAGATCATTGCCCGCGCGGGGCGCCGCCTCGTGGACGGGGATCTCGCGCTCAGCTTCGACGAAGCGTCCCTTCGGGAGGATCTCGAAGGCTCGCTCAAGCGCCTTGGTGTGGACCGCATCGAGGCGCTGCTTCTCCACGCGCCTCCGCCGCAAGAGTTGGTCAAGCGCGGTCATGCCCTCCATGCCGCGCGGAAGCTTCGGGACGAGGGGCTTGTTAGCGCTGTGGGCGTGAGCGCTCCGACACTCGCTCATGCCCACGCGGCCATCGATATGGGCGCCGAGCTCATCGCGCTCCCCGTGAACCTTCTGAACTCCGACGAGCTCTCTGCCATCCGCGATGAGGTGCGGGAGAAGTCGATTGGCATCCTCGCCACCTCGCCGCTTCTCCACGGCCTCCTCGCCGATCAAACCTCGCTGGCCCATCGTTTCCCCGATCGCGATCATCGTAGTTTCCGCTGGAACGCTGAAGCGCTCCGTGCGCGCCTCAAACACGTCGCCGCGCTTCGCTATCTGAACGATGATCAGATTCGCTATATGTCCGTGGTCGCGCTTCGTTTCGTGCTCGCACAGGCCGAAGTCACAAGCGTTTGTATTGGCCCGAGGACAATCGCGCAGTTTGATCAGCTCTTCGACGGAAGAGGTGAGCCTCCCTATCTTTCACCCGTAAAATTGGCGCGCCTCCCTCAGATTCTCGCGACTGTTGGCGCATAAAGCGCCCAACGTGCGCTTTGAGGGAAAGTGTGCGCGCGTGTGTGACGACGCGCTTCCGTAAGCGCATCGAGTGAACTCTTCAGCGTGGTCCTGCGCGAAGACCCACCTTGGGGCGATTCATTGGTAAGATCGCTGCAATTTCCACAGCTTAGCGTCGGAATGCGGGGGGAGGATGAGAGCCAATGCGCACATTGACGCAGGACGCCTCTCTTTGGACCCCTTGAACGAGGTGGCGATCACCTCCGTTCAGCGCGTTTGAGGCTTTGATCCCCTTCGAATCGGGCTTGCTGCACGGATATGGATGCCGTCTGGCCTTCGCTCCCTGTCCGTGCGATGAATTGCGGAAATGGCGACTTGGCTCCAAGCGATTGTCGTGCTGCTGCTGCTCTCCGTGGCGCTGATTGCTCTGCACGATGTCACCCAAAAGAAGCGGACGATCCTCAGGAACTTTCCGCTAATTGGTCGATTCCGATACCTCATCGAATCCGTCGGCCCCGAGCTCCGTCAATACATCGTCTCGAGAAACGATGAGGAGCGCCCCTTCTCGCGCGATCAACGCCGATGGGTCTATGCGTCGGCCAAAAAAGAGAACAACTACTTCGGCTTCGGGACGGACAATGATCTCGACTCGCCGCGGGATTATCTAATCCTCAAGCATCAGACCTTCACGCCGCCCGAGCCCGAGAAGATCGATCCCCTCTATCCCATTCCCTGCGCGAAGGTGATGGGCGCGGCGCGCGGGCGGGAGCACGCATTCCGGCCTGGCTCCATCTTCTATATCTCGGCCATGAGCTATGGCTCGCTTTCGGCCAACGCCGTCGAGGCGCTCAACCGCGGCATCGCGCAAGCCGGAGGTCTCCACAACACCGGCGAAGGGGGGATTTCGCGGCATCACCTTCACGGCGGTGATCTCATCATGCAGCTCGGCACAGGATACTTTGGAGCGCGCGACGCCGATGGAAATTTCAGCCTGCCGCATCTGGTTGAGAGCGTGGAGCGCGGCCCGGTGAAGGCCATCGAGATCAAGCTCAGTCAAGGCGCCAAGCCCGGTCGTGGAGGCGTGCTTCCGGGCGTGAAAGTGACGGCCGACATCGCCGAAGCGCGCGGCGTGCCGATCGGACGCGATTGCATCAGCCCTGCATCGCACCGACAGTTCCGCGATGTCTCTGAGATGCTCGATTTCGTCGAGATGATCGCCGAGGCGACGGGGCTGCCGGTCGGCATTAAATCGGCGGTCGGCGAGGAGTCCTTCTGGATCGAGCTCGCGGATCGAATGAGCCGGGAAAAGCGAGGCGTCGATTTCATCACCATCGACGGCGGAGAGGGTGGGACGGGCGCGGCGCCGCTCGTCTTTGCGGATCACGTGGCGCTCCCTTTCCGTCGCGGCTTCCCTCGCGTCTATAAAATCTTCGCTGAGCGTGGGCTTCAGGACTCGGTCGTCTTCGCCGGATCGGGCCGTCTTGGTTTCCCGATCGAGAGCCTCTTCGCTTTTGCCATGGGATGCGATCTCGTGGGCGTTGCTCGTGAGGCGATGCTCGCTATCGGGTGTATCCAAGCGCAGCAGTGCCATACCGATCGCTGCCCCGCGGGCGTTGCGACGCAGAATAAATGGTTGATGCGCGGACTCGACCCGTTGAATAAGAGCGCGCGCCTTGCGAACTACATCGTCACGCTGCGAAAAGAAGTGCTCTGGCTCGCTCAAGCGGCCGGCGTGCAGCATCCGTCCGAGATCACGCTCGACCATTTCGAGCTCCTTGACGGCGCTTTTCACGGCCAGAGCCCGCGCGAGGTGCTCGGCTATGCGAAGGGTTGGGGGGCGCCCAGCGCCGATTCTCCGCTGCGATCCGTCGTCGGGACGACGCGCTGACAGCCATCAGCGCTCGCCGAGGCGAACCACGAGCGCGCCGGCGCCGCCGAGATGCCGGGGCGCGCTCGCAAAGGCGAGGACGATTTTCGACAGCCCCGTGCGGGAGAGTGTATCGACCGCGACGTCGCCGAGAATGCCGGCGCCGCCCGCGCTTCACTTGCCCCGCCCGTGGATAATAAGGAGCTGGCGCTTCCCTTCTTGATGTTTGGCGCGCACGAATTGAAGGATGGCGCGCTCGGCATCATCACCGCGGAGGCCGTGGAGATCGAGGCTCGCCTCGGGAACGAACGCTTCGGCGAGCGCGCTGAGGTGGGAGAGGTGCGCACCGACTCGGAGCGCTCGGATCGAGCTCCCATCTTTCTCGAAACGGTAGCGATAGTCGGGCTCAACGAGGGCATCGAGCTGCGCCATCGCCTCGGCGTCGGGATCACGGCGCTTTTCAGGTTCGATGCGCACGCGCGGGACGGCTGCGCCCTTCTTTTTCTTACGCTTGGGCTCCGCTTGGCCGAGGGGTCTTACGCCGCGCATGGCTTCGCGGAAACTCACGCGATCTTCGTAAGAATGATGCGAGAGCTCGTTGCCACGCGGAGCCGGACGGGGCGCCGGCGGCTGGGCGCTTTGCGGTGATGAGGGCGCGTTTCGAATCGTGGAGGGAGATGGTTTGGGCGTCTCCGGCCTGGACACCGTTTTCGTTCGCGTCGGTTTTTCGAGTTTGAGGTTCGAAAGGGCGGCGGAAAAAGGCTTATGCGCCATCTTTTCATGATGCGACCGCGGGAGGGCTTCATCGTTCTCGGCGCGGGGTACGGAACGGGCGATGGGAGGGCGTTTTTTTCGGCTCGCCATGCTTTCATGGTGAACCGTCTCGTCCCGCTTGAAAAGCCGCGCGTGTCTCGTTCGCTTCCAAAGCGAGCGCCTCGCTCCGTAGCCGGTAGCCCACGCCACGAAGAGTTTCGATGGCGCGTCCGCCCCATCCAAGCTTTCGCCGAAGTCGCCGGATGTGTGTGTCGAGCGTGCGGGACTCCTTCGGATAGTGTCCATTCCAGACAGTTCGGATGAGCTCGTCCCGTGGTCTTACGCGATCGCAATGGAGGGCGAGGGCGTAAAGAAGCCGACCTTCGAGCGCCGTAAGAGCGAGTGAAGTTTCGTTGAGCGTGGCGCGCAATCCTCCATCGGCGATGTGGAGTGCGCCGATCTCGATGGCTCCCCTGTCGAGAGAACCGGGCGCGACGTTCGATCGCACGCGTTTCAGAATGGCGTTTGCGCGGAGGATCAGCTCGCGGCGGCTAAGAGGGCCGCTCAGGACATCATCAGCGCCGAGTTCAAATGCCACGATGCGTTCGAGCTCGTCGAGCTCGCCGCCCACCACCAGGATGGGGAGGCCCCCATGAGTTCGAGAAGCGCGAACGGTGCGGAGCAGCTCCGAGGTATTGGTGCGACGGAGGCCGCCTTCGAGCACGATGAGATCGGGGGCGAAGCGCTGCAGCTCGCCCTCGACCGGGCATTCGAGATCGGCGAGCTCAGTCTCGCTTCCTTCAGCGGCGAAGGCCGCCTCTGCGGCGCTCAGGAAGTTTGGGGTCCTACCGAAGATGAGAATGCGCGGGCTCATGCGTAGGCATGAAGCTGGCGCGCGGTTGTGACGGCTGTGTAGCCCGTCGGTGAGGGCTTTGGAGAGTTCTCAATCTCGCGTGCGGAGTTCGTGCGCGAGCGTCCAGCGGCTTCTCGAAGGCGGTTTAGGGAAGATCGCGGAGGCGGTAGCCAACGCCGCGAACGGTCTCAATGCAGTCGGCGCCTTCGCCGAGCTTTTCGCGGAGCCGCTTGACGTGGGTGTCCACCGTTCGCGTCTCGACGCCCGGAGCATAGCCCCAGACGCGTTCGAGGAGCGCGTCGCGGCTCTGAACGCGTCCCATGCGCGTCGCGAGATCGAGGAGAAGTCGAAACTCGAGCGCCGTGAGCGGCACCTCGACTTCGTCGACGGTGACGCGATGGGCGGGGATGTCGATCGTGAGCCGACCGTTCTGGATGATCTGCCGCTCGGCTTCTGCCTCGGCCCCGCCGTGAGCGCGTCGCAGGATGGCCTCGACGCGGAGCGTGAGCTCACGCGGACTAAAGGGTTTGACGACATAATCATCGGCGCCGACCTCGAAGCCGACCACGCGATCGACCTCCGTGCCTTTTGCGGTGAGCATAAGGACTGGGATGCGCGCCGTCTCCTCGTCACGGCGGATGCGGCGGCAAATCTCGAGCCCGCTGATATCGTGGAGCATCAGATCGAGGATGACGAGATCCGGTTTCATCCGCCGGATTTCGACCAGAGCCGTGCTGCCGTTGTTTGCAATTGTGACTTGATGGCCGGCCTCTCGCAGGTTGAAGCTTACCAGCTCAGCGAGGTCCATCTCGTCTTCGACGACTAAGATACGTGCGCCCATAATTGCGTCACACTCTGCAGAAAGAGCGTGACGTTTAAGTATCAGATTCGTTCCCGGATTGAAAATCCGCGCGAACGGCTCGCCAAGCGGAGGCTTGACGGATGGGGGTTCGAGCAGCCCGATCTGGATGAGGGCTCGTGATGCAAACGGGCTTATCAGAGGGAGGCTTGTGATGTTGTCGATCCCGATCTCGACCGTGGCTTATATCGCGCTCTCGGCAAGGGCGCGGGAGACCCTAGCGCAAGAGATTGAGTCTTCACCCGAGGCGGATGAGGCGGAGGACGTCTATGCAGACGAGCAACCGCTTACCATCGGCGCCGTGGAGCTCGCCACGGCCATCGAGCGGCTGAATGAAGATGAAAAAGCCGATCTCGTGGCTCTGATGTGGCTAGGACGTGGCGATTTTGATGCTTATCAGGAAGCGCGGCGCATGGCGGAAGAGCGGCAGAATGGTCAGACGGCACGCTACCTCCTCGGCGAGCCGCTACTCGCGGAGCATCTCGAGGAGGCGCTCACCATTCTCGGTTATTCGCCCGAAGATTTTACAGTTGAACCTTGAGTCGGACTGGACGCGCATCGTGGAGGAGTCGCTCGGCCCGCTCTCATGAGGATCCATCGAATTGGGCGAGCATCAAGGGCCTTCGCCGCGAAGCATCTCGAGGCGCACGCTCACATCGCGGAAGCTCGGATCGATGGCAGCAGCTTTTTCGAAGGCTTCGACTGCGCGTGATTTTTCCCCGCGGAGTGACTGAGCGAGGCCGATCTCGTAGTGGAGGCCGACGATCTCGCCTTCGAGTTTGTGCGGGGCCTCGAGCGCCCGTTCGAATGCCTCGATGGCGCTCTCATAGCGGCCTGCATCCACGTGGCAGAGGCCGATCATTGTGAGCGCATTGCAGGTGCGGAGCGGCGCGCGCCCAGCGAGCTCAAATTCGCGGATGGCGTCGTCATAAAGGCCCATCTCGCGATACGCGATGCCAAGATCGAAATGCGTCGCGCTGTCCTCTTCGTCGATCTCGCGCGCGACGCCTTCTTTGAACTGCTCAAAGATCTCTTGGGCGTCGAGCTCGCTCGAGGCGGCCCGTGTGGCGTCGCTGGGCGGGGCCTCTTCTGCGAGCTTCGACGCGAGCGCGAAGGTATCGTCAAGCTCGTGGCTCGGCGTCTGGGCGGGAGCATGGGCCGATGAAGCGGCTACCTCCGAAGTGAGCTCGTTCTCAGCTGCGGATGGACCGGCGCTCTCGAGCTCGGTCTGGATCTCATTCAAGCGCTCAGAAAGGAGCGGATGATCCGGGAACTCCTCGAGGCCTTCGAGCAAGGTGTCGCGCGCTTCGGCGAGGAGTGCTTGGCTGACGTAAAACTCGGCTTCTTCGAGGATCTCTTCGATCTCGCTTGGATCGTCGGCATCAGCTGAGGAGGGCTCGGGCGAAGGCGGTTCGGTGATTGGAAGCGCTTCGAACTCTTCAGGAGAAATCGGCTCGAGAAGCTCGATGTCGATGTCGACGTCGATGTTGCCGAGGGCGCCGTCCTCGGGGATCTCTTCGGTTGTTCCGTCGAAGGTGACGCCCGGGAGGCTCAGCTCCTCGATGAGTTCGTCGCCCGCGTCTTCGACGGGGCTTTGTTGAGGATCGCTTGGTGGAGAAGGCTGGAGGCTCTCCGGACTGAAGGTCCCGTGCTCGAGAGTCGGCGCGCTGCTCGGGCGGGGATCCTCGAAGGCGGGCTCGTGGTGGGCGGGCTCGGGATCGTCGAGCGGGGGAGGGATGGTGATTTTGGGTACAGCCGGAGGCGCGAGTGCGCCACATCGAAGGTCGAGCTCGTGCGCTTTGTGTTCGCTTCGCTCCTGGACTTCGAGCCCAAGCGCTCCGCCTTCGTCGAGGTCAATCTCTTCTTCCAGCTTTGCTTCGAGCGCGGGCGGGATGATGGACGCGATGACGGCTCCGGCAGAGGTGCCCTTCAGCTGAAGCTTGGCCTCGATGTTTTCGGGATCGAGCTCGAGCACGCGTCGGAGGTAGCGCTCGGCCGAGTCGGGATCGTCGAAGGAGTAATACTCGGCGAGGGCGAGCAGCTGATCGACGGCTTCGTCGCTCTGTCCCAACGTTTCGAACGCCGTGAGGAGCAATTTCCGCGCCTCGACATGATCTTCG
>JAAZAH010000353.1 GCA_012514415.1 Sandaracinaceae bacterium | reverse complement strand
TCGGCGAGGATTTCGATCTGCGCAGGCAGGTTCGTACGCGTGTTCACCTCTTCGTACATCGAGAGCGGCGCGAGCTGGCTGTAGCGCAGGTTTTCTTCCTGATACGTCTCGAAGACGCCGCGCGCGATTGCCTCCTCGTCGCGGCCGCCGGTAAAGACGTTCTCGCCCTTGCGTCCGAGCACAATGGCTGTGCCCGTGTCTTGGCAGGAAGGAAGAACGAAGCCAGCCGCGATATTCGCATTCCGAAGGAGTTCAAGCGCGACGAAGCGATCGTTCTGGCTCGCCTCTTCGTCGTCCAGAATGGCCCGGAGCTGAGCGAGGTGTCCGGGGCGAAGAAGATACGAGATGTCCCGGAAGGCCTCCTTGGTGAGGAGTGTCAACCCCGCAGAAGCGACCTCGAGAATCTCTCTCCCCTTCCATTCGGAAGTATGGACGTAATCGGAGGTCAGCTTGCGGTACGGCGTTCTGTCCTCACCGAGCGGGAGGAGCGGCGAAAAATCAAAAAGCGGCATAATCTAGGTTCCGGCCCGAAAAACGGCGCGGCCGGGGCGGCGAGCGAAGTCCTACTCATAGTGGACTCTTTTTTTTACTTGGCAACATTCCTGAGCCTCCCCTCCTCGAACGGCGCAAAGACACGCGAACGACAAATTTTACCCTCCGAAGGTACGCGCCCCCAAGTTTGCGTCTCCTCACGTTTTCAGCGGCTTCACTCGAGATTGCTGACCTAAAGGTCTTGATTCGCGCCCACGTCGAGCGGTAGCGTAGCGTCGAAGCGACGGATGGAATCCGAAGATCACGAGACGACGAGGTGCAGTATGACCGAGAAAAACCCTAAAAAGTCCGGGATGAAACGCCGGGATTTTCTAAAGAGTGCAGCTGCTGTCGCCGGAGCTGCCGTCCTCGGTCCGAACGTCATCGGCTGTGGGGATGCCGGTGAAACATCACTCGCGCCTGTACGTGGCGATGGATCGAGCCCGCTTCATTATATTGAAAACGTGGTCATTCTCCAGATGGAGAACCGGTCATTTGACCATTATTTCGCTTCACTGATCATCGACGAGGGTCGCACCGATATTATCGGAGCTGACTCAACATTCTATAATGAAACCTCGGACGGATCTGCGCGGATCTATGCGCAATGGATCGATGAACACTATGAAATCGATCCCGATCCACCCCACAACTTTGGATCCAATAACCGTCAGTGGAACCTTGGGATGAATGATGGATTCGTTCGTGAGTGGGAAGCGACACTTGCGGGAGCCGAACTTCAACCCAAAGAGTACGATTCAAAGCTCGGTCTCGTGATGGGCTACTACAAGCGCGAGCAGCTCCCTGCCCTCTACACACTCGCCGATCATTTCACGCTTGCCGATCAGTGGTATTGCTCGATGCTCGGCCCAACGTGGCCGAATCGGAAGTACTCGCATGCGGCGACGTCGGAGGGCACGCGAAACAATCGTGGGGAGCTGTATGCGCGAACTCCCTACCGCGAGATGAAAGAGAAGGGGCTGACGGTGAAGACCTACGCCTCGCTCCCCTTCTTTCACTTCGGCATCATCGTGCAGGATCTCAACGTGGGTCTCGCCGATACGATGGATGACTTCTTCCGTGACGCAGCCCAAGGAACACTGCCGAACGTATCGATCGTAGAGCCCGATTATTCGCTGAACGATGATCATCCTCCTCAGGACATTCGCCTCGGGCAAAGCTTCATCGCATCAGTCTACGAAGCGCTTCGCCAATCTCCTCAGTGGGAGCGCTCGTTGATGCTCGTATTCTATGATGAGCACGGCGGATTCTTTGATAGCCAACCGCCTCCCACGGTCGAAGGTGAAGAGCTCGCCGCCGACGGCTTCGATCAGCTCGGCTTTCGCGTCCCAGGCCTGCTCATCGGCCCTTTGGTCAAAAGAGGACACGTCTTCTCCGAGGTCGTCGATCATTCCTCCGTTCCCGCGCTCCTCTCGCGGATCTTCGAACTGGAGCAGGTCAACGAGCGAGCCGCGCTCGCAGGCGATCTCAGCCTCGCACTCGATATCGAGCTCATTGAACACTCCAAGCGCCCCGAGGCTCCTGCACTCACGGCCATCGATGTGCGTCATTCATCCATCCGCCATGCGTTGAACCAGCCCTTTGGTCAACCGGAGCTCCTCGCGCATGCGAGACGAAAATACGGGGTGGACCTACCGCCTTATGCCGAGCGTCTCCGCGCAGCCGAGGCGTTCTACGGTACGCTCGAAAACCGCCGCGTCGCGCGGATCATAGGAAACTAAAGGCCGTCGATGGAGGCGCAAGTGGAGACTGAAGAAGCGTACCGGTCGAGATCATTCGTCGCCATTGTGCTCGCCTACCTCGCCGCGTTCGCGGCAGGTGCGATCGCCATCACGCTCCTCGCTGCCTACGCTCCCCTCGTCCAGATCGCCGTCGCGGATCTGGCGGCGACGCTTACGCTCTTTATCTTCGCGCGCCTCCATCGAAATTCGAGCGTATTTGACGCCTCTTGGAGCGTGATCCCCATCGCAATCGTTGGATACCTGCTTGGCAGCTACGGGATCACGGCGCGCGGTGCCCTCATCGGCGCGGCAGTCACTGTCTGGGGGATTCGGCTCACGTACAATTGGGCGCGGAGTTTCCCTGGGCTCCACCATGAGGATTTTCGTTATCGGGATCTCAAGGCGCGCGCCAGAGCATTCGCCCCCCTCATCGATCTTTTCGGCATTCATCTCTTTCCGAGTGCGATTGTCTTCGTTTCGCTCCTCCCGGCTTGGCTTGCGATTTCCTCGGGCGCCGAGGGGCTCACGCCGCTTGCACTCTTCGGTTTCTGCCTCGCGCTAGCGGGCACCACGCTCGAAGGCATCGCCGACCGCCAGCTCTACAATTTCAACCGAGTCAAGTCCAAACGCAATGCCCCAGGCGAGCTTCTCGATCGCGGTCTGTTCGCCCACGTACGCCATCCGAACTATCTCGGGGAGCTCGTTTTTTGGTGGGGCCTCGCGCTCATCGGCGCCTCGGTCGCTCCGAGATCCATCTGGACCTACGCCGGAGCGCTCGGCATGACGCTGATGTTTCTTTTCTATTCGATTCCGGCGCTCGATCGACGCTCCCTCGAGCGACGCCCCGGCTACCGGGAGTATATGGAGCGCACCCCCGCACTCATCCCAAGGCTGAAGCGCTAAGGCGGCTTAGCGACCGCGGCTTGATCGCCTCGCACGTCGAGGCCGACCAAAGCGGCGCGAGAGATCACCGCTCTCGAGATAGGCCCAGATCATCCCGATGACGAGTCCGATCCCATGTGCCCAGTTGGCGATGTTGGGGATAAGACCGACGGCGCAGACAATGAACCAGATGAGGAGCATCACGACGACGGATCGTC
>JAAZAH010000039.1 GCA_012514415.1 Sandaracinaceae bacterium | reverse complement strand
TCAAGCAGCTTGGCTATCTCGGCTTCGGCGTCTCCTCGCTCTCCGATTGGGAGAATTTCTCTGAGAACGTGCTCGGACTCGAGATCGCCAAGCGCGTCCCGAACGGCTTCTCGCTGCGTATGGATTCATACGCGCAGCGCTTCTTTGTTCTTGAGACCGGGGCTGACGATCTCGAATTCGTCGGTTGGGAGGTCGAGGATGCCGCCGCGATGGAGGCACTTCGCGATCGGCTCGAGAGCGCGGGCGTCGCCGTTGAAGACGGGAGCACCGACGAGGTCGCCCTCCGCGACGTTCAGGCGTTGATTCGCTTTCGCGATCCCAGCGGCATCCCCGTCGAGATTTTTTACGGGCCGAAGATGGGCGAGGGCGAGTTTGAATCAAAGCTCGTTCATGGCGGATTCAACGCCGATACGCTCGGCCTCGGCCATCTCGTGATCTCCACCCCGAACCGGGATGAGAGCCGCGATTTCTACATCGAGGTCCTCGGTTTCGGGCTGAGCGATCACATCATCTGCGATCTTGGTGGATATCAGGTGAACGTCGCTTTCCTTCACGTGAACTCGCGCCACCACAGCCTCGCGATGGGAGGCCCGATGGATAAGCGCGTCCATCATTTCCTCCTTGAGGTGCGCAGCATCGATGACGTCGGTGCCATGCTCGATCGCGTCGAGCGTGCACGGCTCCAAGTCGTCCAAGGACTCGGGCGTCATCCGAACGATCGGATGCTCAGCTTCTACGCGCATACGCCGAGCGGCTTCCAATTCGAATGCGGCTTTGGCGGCCGAGAAATCGATCCGAGCGATTGGGAGCCGACGGTCTACGATCAGATCAGCGAGTGGGGCCATCGCTTCCAGCCGCGACGCAAGCCGCGACCCGAGGGCTCAGGAGAGGGCGGAAACGGATGAAGAAGCCGGATCAAGCGACGCTCGCGGTTGTGCCCGAGGGCAAGTACGCCGATGTTGGCGGAGGCGTCACCATTCACTTTCACGATCACGGTGAAGCCAAGAAGGGCGCGGTCCTTTTCCTTCATGGGAGCGGGCCCGGAGCGAGCGGCTATAGCAACTTTAAGGGCAACTATCCCTTCCTCAATGAGCGCGGCTTTCGCACGATCGTTCCCGATCTCTTTGGCTACGGCTATAGCGATAAGCCCGAGGATGGCGTCTTCGATATGGGCGATCTTGCCCGCCATACCGTTGGACTCATCGACCACCTCGGGATCGAGAAAGTGAGCCTCGTTGGGAACTCGATGGGCGGCGCCATCGCCATCCGTTTCGCCCTCGATTATCCCGAGCGTCTCGAAAAGCTCATCCTGATGGCTCCGGGTGGGATCGAAAAGCGCGAGGTGTACATGGAGATGAAGGGGATCCGCACGATGATCGCGAACCTCGGCAGGCCTGCCGATCGCGAATCGATGCGTGAAACCTTCAAGCTCCAGCTCTTCGACGAGGCGCTCATCACCGACACGATCATCGAAGAGCGCTATCAGATCCTCAAGCTCCAGCCGAAGGGCGTGCTGGGACGCCTGCGCGTCGATAACCAAGAGGATCGCCTCCACGAGATCAAGGCCCCCGTGCTCTGCTTCTGGGGCGTGAACGATAATTTCTGTCCCGTGAGCGGCGCGATGAAGATCGCCGCACGCTGCGAAGATAGCCGCACCGTCATGCTCAGCCAATGCGGGCATTGGGTGATGGTGGAGCGCCCCCAAATCTTCAACGAGACGAGCGCTCGATTCCTTGAAGGGAGCCTCGATTAGTCCATGGATCGCGAAGCCAAGATCCGCGCGTTCGGAGATGAGCTCTACGAAGCGCTCCGTTCGAGAAACACGATCCCTCAGCTCACCGCGCGCTGGCCGGAGATCACCATCGACGATGCGTACCATATCTCGACGCATCTCGTCCGAAGACGCGTCGAAGAGGACGGCGAGAAGATCATCGGAAAGAAGATCGGCGTCACAAGTAAGGCCGTCCAGGAGATGCTCAACGTGCATCAACCCGATTTCGGCTTTCTTACCGACGCGATGTTCTATGAAAACGGAGCATCGCTTCCGGCCTCGACCGAGCTCATTCAGCCCCGCGTCGAGGGCGAGATCGCCTTCGTCTTGAAGAAGAGTCTTCGAGGTCCGGGTGTGACGGATGAAGAGGTGATCGAGGCGACGGAATACATCGCCCCCTGCTTCGAGATCGTCGATTCACGCGTTCATGACTGGAAGGTAAAGATCCAGGACACCGTGGCGGACAACGCCTCTTGCGGGCTCTTCCTCCTCGGAGACGCCAAAGTCGATCCGCGCGGCGTCGATTTCCCGAATCTTCACATGCGCGTCACCAAAAACGGTCAGCCGCTGTCCGAGGGCTACGGTCGCGCCGCGCTCGGCTCTCCAGTCCACTGCGTCACCTGGCTTGCAAATACGCTCGGCGAGTTTGGAATTACCCTTGACGCAGGGGATATCGTCCTTTCAGGCTCACTTGTCCCTCTCGAACCGGTGAAGGCCGGCGATGAGTGCTCGCTCACGATCGAGGGCATTGGGAGCGCCACGGTGAAATTCATCTGAAGCGAGAAGAGAATGGCGAAGAAAATCAAAGCCGCGATCATCGGCTCCGGAAATATCGGGACCGACCTGCTCTATAAAGCGATGCGGAGCGAGCTCATCGAGCCCGTCTGGATGGTCGGCATCGACCCCGCTTCGGAAGGTCTTGCGCGGGCAAAGGCTCTTGGTCTCAAGACGACGCACGAAGGCGTGGCAGGTCTTTTGCCGCACATCAAAGACGACGAGATCAAGATCGCGTGGGACGCCACGAGCGCCTATATCCACCCCGAAAACAATCAAGCCGTGGCAGAGTTTGGCGTGAAGATGGTCGATCTGACGCCCGCCGCGATCGGTCCCTTCTGCGTGCCCCCGGTGAATCTCTCCGAGATGCTCAAT